>NZZF01000033.1 GCA_002702385.1 Flavobacteriaceae bacterium
GGATTAATTCACTAATGCCTAATAGAAAAACTGACACAAATAATCAAAAAGGATTTTCAACAGATTTCATTGGGCAAAACTGGGATTATCCTGAAGCTAGTTATGAAGAAAGAGAAAGAATTGTAGATCATCATCGTCAATATCAACAAGGGCTAATGTGGACTTTAGCTTATCACCCTAGAATACCAAAAAAAGTAAGAGATAAGGTTTCTGTTTGGGGAACTTGTAAAGATGAATACGAAAGAGAAGACGGTTGGCAAAATCAACTTTATATAAGAGAAGCAAGACGTATGATAAGCGACTATGTAATGACTCAAAAAAATTGTGAAAGAATCGAAGTTGTTAATGATCCAATTGGCATGGCTGCATATGGCATGGATTCACACAATGTCAGAAGATATGTAAATGATTTGGGGTTTGTTGAAAATGAAGGTAATGTTGAAGCATATGTTGAAAAGCCTTTCCCAATTAGTTATAGATCAATTATTCCTAAAAAGAGTGAATGTGAAAACTTAGTTGTTCCAGTTTGTTTAAGTGCTTCGCACATAGCATTCGGCTCTATAAGGATGGAGCCTGTTTTTATGGTTCTTGGACAAAGCTCTGCTATAATTGCCAATCTAGCAATTGAAAAGGATATCGCTGTACAAGATTTAAATTATAATAAATTAAAGTCTGTATTGATTGATAAAGGACAAATTCTAGAATAAAAAGTTAGAACATCTAATTTTTTCTACTCTAATAATTTGGATAAATTTGTATTAAACAAAACAACAATAATTATGAAAAAAACATTTTTACTATTAAGTATCATATTTTTTGTAGCAAGCTGCCAAAATGAGGTGGTTGAAAAAAATGCTGCAGGTGGAGAAATTCTAATGGGTAATAATAAAGGAAACACCTATTCTTTCGGGAGCATGGATAATGCTCAGCAAGCATTAGACTTTTCAGCTGCTTTTGTAAATAAAGATTATTCATTTTTCACAACAGAAAATTTTAATGACTCTTTATTCTTCTATCCTGAAAAAGGCTTGGAGCGAATTGATCTTACAATAGAGTCTACTATTGATTTAATAAAAATAATGCATGAGCCTTATGACTCAATTAGAAGAAACATTTATGATGTAATTCCAGTTGTTCCATCTTATGATGAAGAACTAACTGTTGTTATGTTCCCATTTACAGAAACTAGGTATAAAAAAGATGGAACCGTCGAAAGATACAGATTTAATGAAAGACACTATATAAGAGGAGGAAAAGTTTACGGAGTACGTAAATGGAGTCAGGAAGAGTAGATTAAAAGTTTAACATTAATTAACCCCCTATTTTTTTGGGGGTTTTTTGTTTTTCATAGTCTTTCTTTTTTTTCTAGCTAAAGCTTGCAAGTCTACAACCAAATCTGTTTCATCAACAATTTCAAGCCCCAATATAGTTTCAATAATATCTTCCATTGTAACTAATCCTCTAATTGTTCCATATTCATCCTCAACCAATGAAATATGCTCACGTTCTTTAAGGAATTTTTCAAAAATGAAAGGGATTTTAGACTCATAATCTGAAATAATTAGAGGTCTCTTAATCTTTGAAAGCTCAGAATCACCTTTATTATTAATTATACTTTCTAAAATTTTATCTTTTAAAACGTAACCATCAATTTCATTTGGGTCATTTGAGTATACAGGTATTCTTGAAAAAACAAGATTAGGATTTTTTTTATAAAAATTACTGATTGACATTTTTTCATCTGCAATTTCCATTACTGAAAAAGGGGTCATAATATCTTGAACTTTTACATTTTTGAACTTGACCATATTCTTAATAAAATCAGATTCTTTTTCTTCGATTACACCTTCTTCCTCGGCTATCTCAGCCATAGTAGAAAAATCTTCTCTACTCATCCCTGAGTGTTGATGAGATTTACCTAATATTCTAGTGAAGAATTGGAGCATTCCAAGAACACCAGTGTATCTAAAAACGGGAATAATTGAGTTTAAAAATATAGAGGTGAATCTAGCAAGTTGATGCCAGTAGTTAGCGCCTAAAGTCTTAGGGATTATCTCAGAAACGACTAGAACTAAAACAGTCATTACAGCTGAAACAATTCCAACTAATAAATCTTCGCTAACTGAAGATCCAAAAATTAGATAATCATTATTTTCACCATATGANGAATAAACAACTTTAGCTTGAACCCCAACTAAAATTGCACCTACAGTGTGGGCAATTGTATTTAGAGTTAAAATAATGATTAAAGGTTCATCAATATTTTTCTTTAGTCTCTCNAGGTTTATTGCAAACTTATATCCCTCTTTAATTTTAATTTTTAAAAAAGTTGAGTTAACACTTAAAAGAACAGCCTCTAAAATTGAACACAAAAAGGATAAAGCAATGGTTAAGGCAGCGTATAATATTAGAAGATTCAATAAATTTTATTATTAATTAAAATTAATAATATTTGGCACATAAATTGGAATTATTTTAAAAATGCGTTGTTTATTAGTTTCTATTATTGTTTTCTTTTTGTCTTGTAATAAACAAGACTTTTGTGATCAAGACAGCTATCCTCCACCACCTTTTGGTAACTCCGACGATACTACTTTTGGAAAAACATTTGTTCAATATTCATATACTTGCTTTAATGGAACAGATGTNAATAGAATATACACCTATACGATGTCTGAAGATTGTTGGACTATGCAAGTTGAAGAGCATTTTAATCCGAATTGTCCTTAAGGGTTTTTTTATAAAAACATATTGATAAGCAGTATACAATGGGAGTCATAATAACCCAGCTTGATTGTGATTGAAAAGTGATTGGATTGCCTGAAATTTTAAAAAGAACTGGATTATACCACGATCCTAAAGGCTGAAGCGGGGCCCAAGACAAATCTCCATTTGAACCAAGTTGCATATGATAAAAATAAGCTTCGACATAAATATTTTGAGAAACAAACCAAATCAATAAAATGAAAAAAGCGGACCACCTCCATTTTAAAAAAGGAGAAGACTTTTGTTTATAAAATTGTTTAACAAAAAATAATCCTAACCATATAATTAATACATCTGCAAGTGAGTTTAAGATCCAATTTATATGAATAGGTATGGCACAACTAAGCGCCAGGCTTCTTCTTTCATCTACCGGTAATCCGTCATATAATCCGTAGGTTAACCAAATTTCCCATCCTAAAGCAACAATTATAAAAGAGTATAATAAGGTTCTGGAATCCGAATAAGAAACTTTTTTATTAAAAATATAATATAAAGTTAGAATTACAGGTATTAAAGCAGCAATATATAGTCTAACTACTAGCCATAATTCGGAATCATTTAAATCACAAAAGCTAACCAGATCAAACATTATATTATGAAAATTAAGAAAAACTATTTGTACTAAATGTTTATTGCGTATTTATTAACTTTAAGTACTAACCAAAACTGTTTTATTATGAAAAGGTCAGAGTTTATAAAAACATCAGGCTTAGTATTCGGGGGATTAATGATCTTACCTAATCAATCATGTTCAAGTAATAAAAACAAACATGTCTTTATTAATTCTAAATCTGATTATTCAATAGTTATTCCATCAAATCCATCTGAAATTGAAACAGAAGCCTCTAACCAACTAAAGAATTATCTGTCTATGATTTCAAAACAGCCTCCAAGTATTGTTTTGGAATCTAATTATAGTGGAAGTAATGCAATTTATTTGGGACACACTCAGTTTGCAAAAAACAACGATGTTAGTTCCGCTAAATTATTAGAAGATGGTTATTTACTAGAAAAAACAGAAAATAATCTTTTGATTTTAGGAGGAAGTGAAAAAGGACTTTTATACGGTGTTTTATCATTATTAGAATCATTTGGTTTCAAAAAATATAGTGCAGACGATCCAATTAAACTTCCAGAAACTACAGAATTTGATCTTCCTAAAAGCAGTGTAAAAATACCAGCAATTAATTATAGGACAACTAATTATTATGATGCTAGAGATGAAGAGTATGCCTCTTGGAATAAGCTTTCATCAAGAGATTCGTGGGGGCTATTTGTACATACATATGAAGTTTTAGTTCCACCAGAAAAATATGGAAAAACTAATCCTGAATATTATTCTTTGATTGATGGAATCAGAAATCCGGTTACGCAATTGTGTCTTTCAAATCCAGATGTTTTGAATTTGGTAGTTTCAGAACTAAAAAAAAGAATTAAGGAAAATCCTAAAGCTAAGTATTGGTCGGTTAGTCAAAATGATAATGATAAACATTGTCAATGTGGGCCGTGTAAAGCTCTTGATGTTAAGTATGGTAATGTTCCTAGTGGATCTGTAACATGGTTTACTAATGAAGTCGCAAAACAAATACCGGATAAAATAATTTCAACTTTAGCTTACTGGTATACAAGAAAAGCACCTAAGAATATTAAAATTGAGCCTAATGTAAATATTATGCTTTGTAATATTGAAAGCACTCGAGAAATGCCAGTTTTTGAAACAGATCCTGCATTTACAAAAGACCTTCAAGACTGGGGAAAAATGAGTAATGATATATTGATATGGGACTATAATATTCAATTTGCAAACCCAATAAGTCCATTCCCAAACTTACATACTATAGGGCCAAATGTTAAGTTTTATATTGAAAACAATGTTAACGCTTTGTTTATGCAGGCTACTGGAAATAAAGCAGAGTTTGGACAGCTAAGATCATATTTAATAACTCAATTAATGTGGAATCCACAAAGAGATTCTGATGAAATAATTAATGAATTTCTAGTTGGTTATTATGGTGACGCAAGTAATTATGTTAGAAATTATATCGATACAATGAAAGAAGCATTAGTTAAAACACCTTTTAGGTTGAATATTTTTGGAGATCCCCGAGATGCAATTAATAATTATTTATCCGCGGAAAATATTGAAATCTATCACAAAATATTTGATGAGGCTGAATCAGCCGTTTCAAATAATTCAACTTTTTTAGCGAGAGTAAAAGAAATTAGACTTCCGTTAATGATAGCTGAAATTCAAATTGCAGGACAAATCAAACCTGGTGAGCCTGGAAGTTTTTATGATTTTAGTGATTCTGGCAATGTTATTCCAAAAAAATCAATGAGATCAAATGTTTTAAGCTTCATTGATAAAGCTAAAAAAGCAGGGATTGCTAGAATTGGAGAAAGAGCGATTACAATTGATGATTACAGTTATAATTTTGAAAGAATTTTTGATAGAATGGATGCTATGAAAAGTGCAATATCCTATAAAAAAACTGTTAAATCATTGTCATCACCTGAAGGGGGTGATAAAAATTTAAAACGTTTAACGGATGGAATATTTGGAGCTTTTGAATCATGGAGATTTCCATATAAAGATTCAAACTGGGTAGCATTTAAAGGATCTCATATGGATATTGTTCTAGATTTGGGGGAAGTTTTAAAAATCAATTCAATTGAAGTTGATTTTTTAAATGTCCAAGCACAGGCAAATTGGCACCAGTTGATTTTACCAAAAAATGTGGTATATCAGACTTCGATTGATGGAGAAAAATACGGAGATCCTATAAAGGTGGTTAATCCACACAAACCTGATCCTGCTGAGAATCCAGAAATAACAAACGTTCCGTTTTATTCATTTAATGTTATTTTATCATCTACTAATGCAAGATATATTAAAGTACATGCAGAAAGCGTCCTTGAAATGCCTTCATGGCATATTAACGCTGGAAAACCTGCATTTATTTATGTTGATGAAATTGTAGTAAAGTAAATCTGTGAAAAATTTAATAATTTTACTCCTTTAACAACAACAATTAATTATTCAATATGAAAAAATTTTTAACACTTATTTTAGGTCTGATTATAGTTAGCTGTAATCAAAACCAAACTAATCATGGCGTGATGCAAAATGATGATGACAAGTCATTAATAGTTGAGAAATTAGCTGATTCTTATTTAGCTGGAAACTTTGATATGGCTAGAGAACATTTCTCTGAAGATGGTAAACATTATTTTAATGATTTAGAATTTGATGTTGATGGAATAATTGAAGGATATAATTCTCATTCTTTGATATTCAATGACATTAAACATAATGACAGAAAAATTTATACAGGATACTTTTCAGATGGATCTGTTGAAACATTTCATGATTTCAATTGGTCAGCAACTTCAATCATTAGCGGAAAAGCGTATTATTATCCAGCTCATTGCAGATGGGTATGGGAAGGCGATAAAATAGTTAGAACTAATTGCTATGTTGATCCTGCTGCAATTTTTGCAGAGGTCGCTTTATTTCAAGAAACAAATAATAACTAAAAACAATAACTATGAAAAATTTATTATCACTAATTTTTATTCTTTCAATACTTTCATCTTGTGTCAATGAGCCTAGATCAATTGGAATGACAACTTGGTCTGATGATGGCAATGAATACAAGTTTCATTTAGGTACTGAAGAAGCGGTTGACGTTGTCAGAAAATATGATGAACTCTTTAACAACAAAGATTGGGAAGGAGCTAAGGAAATATTTGCAGATACCGCTTCCATAACTTATTTCAGTGGACAAAAAGTAACCCCTGCTGATATGATTGAAATGTCTAGAACTAGAGATTCTGCATATATTGCAAATAATATAGATTATAAGTGGAATCTTCAAGGAGCTTTTTCAGTTGATTTAGATCCATCAAGAGGAGGTGAACATGTTACTGCTAACTATTATGTTACTTATGATGATGGAGAAAACAAAAGTAGTTTTAACTCAATACTTAGGTTCTATATTATAGGCGATAAGATAGTTTGGATAAACCAATTCAACCAGTCGATATTAGAACAAGAATAAAAAGTTATTAATTATAACCACCCCCTATAATTAGGGGGTCTTTTTTTTTAGAAATCAAAATAGGTATCAGGGTAAGGCTCATTTATTAAAGTAAAATGCCACCATTCCTTTGAATATGATTTAAAACCATTTTCATTCATTATAGATTGCAAATAGTTACGATTATTTTTTTGTATGTCTGTTATTGAATCGTAATTAATCCATGATTTATTTCCAAAGAAATCCCAATCACTTCCCATATCAAGCTCTTTACCATAATTAATACTATCAGTATAAATTAAAGTAACATCAACAGTGCTACCTCTACTGTGTCCAGATTTTTCAGCAACATAACCTTTAAAGAAAAGACTATCCTTTTTCTCATCTGGATAATACTTCTCTTTGGTTAAAGTATCACTTATTTCTTTTGACCATTCAACAAAGTTATTTACAGCTTTTTGAGGCCTATATCCATCAAAGAGCTTAAGTCCTAAACCATTTTTTGAAAGAATTTTTTGAATGTTTGTTAAGGCTTCTATGGTCTCATTGGTCAATATGTTTTTTGGATTTTCGTATCCATTAACAGTTCGCCCTAAAAAATTGTCTGAACCCGAATATCTTATGTCAAGAAGAATTGGAGGTTTAATACTTTCAATTTTTGAAAAACCAGGTGGAATATTTGATGTATTACAACCGTTCAGAAATAAAAACAAAAAGAACAGTTTAATATTTTTCATTTACGTTTATCGATACTTCCTCTACAATAAATTTCTAGAAAAAATAATACGCTAATAATTGGAAATAAATAATCAGTATTTAAATACTGATCAATAACTCTAAATTTCATAAGAAGAGTAAAAGCCAATAACGGAAGTGTTAGATAAAACCCATATTTAATAAATTGCCTAATCACTTAATTTTAACATTTAGAATTATGTTAGCAAATTACATTTTTTAAATTTGTTAGTCAATAAAAACAAATCTATTACTACAATTAAGAAAACATGAAAGAATTTCAGTCAACTAATGGAACATCTACAGAAAAATGTCCATTCATGCATGGAGGATCTACAACCCCAAATACCTCTCCATTAAAATGGTGGCCAAAAAGACTTAATCTAGATATTCTTCATCAACATGATGATAAGACAAATCCATATTCTCAAGATTTCAACTATAGAGAGGAAGTTAAAGAACTAGATTTTAAATCTTTAGAGAAGGATATGCACGAATTAATGATAACGCCTCAATCATGGTGGCCTGCTGACTGGGGACATTATGGCGGTCTGATGATTAGAATGGCATGGCATGCTGCAGGAACTTATAGAGTTGCTGATGGTCGAGGAGGAGCTGGAACAGGTAATTTAAGATTTGCGCCTTTAAATTCTTGGCCAGATAATGGAAATTTAGATAAAGCTAGAAGGTTATTATGGCCAATAAAAAAGAAATATGGTAATAAAATTAGTTGGGCAGATTTATTTATTCTAGCGGGAAATATTGCTTATGAAAGTATGGGCTTAAAAACGTTCGGTTTTTCTTATGGAAGAGCAGATATTTGGCACCCTGAAATTGATATTTATTGGGGTCCTGAAGATGAAATAATGGCTCCAAGCGAAAACAGGTATGCTGACCTTGAAAATCCTTCTACATTAGAAACTCCATTGGGAGCAACACATATGGGACTAATATATGTAAATCCGGAAGGAGTAAACGGAAAGCCTGATCCAATGAAAACTGCTTTACATGTAAGAGAAACTTTTGCAAGAATGGCTATGAACGATGAAGAAACAGCGGCTTTAACCGCAGGTGGCCATACAGTTGGTAAAGCACATGGAAATGGAGATGCTTCCAAGCTAGGTAAAGAGCCTGAAGGTGCTAATATTGAAGATCAAGGATTTGGCTGGATTAATCCTTCACTTGATGAAAAAGGACCGGTAACCAGTGGACTTGAAGGCGCATGGACAACAAATCCAACAAAATGGGATAATGGATATTTTGAAATGTTGTTTAATCATGATTGGGAATTGAAAAAAAGCCCGGCAGGAGCATGGCAATGGGAACCTGTAAATATTAAAGAAGAGGACAAGCCTATTGACGCGACAAATCCTGAAGTTAGAAATAATCCTATAATGACGGATGCAGATATGGCTATGAAATTGGATCCTATTTATAAAGAAATATGCTTGAAGTTCAAAAATGATCCTGAGTATTTTTCAGACACTTTTGCTAGAGCATGGTTCAAACTAACACACAGAGACATGGGGCCAAAAGTAAGGTACATTGGACCTAGCTCACCTTCTGAAGATTTAATTTGGCAAGACCCTGTATCTGCTGGTAATTCTAATTATAATGAAGATGATGTAAAAAATAAAATTTTAAACTCAGGATTATCCATTTCTGATCGAATTTCAATTGCTTGGGATAGTGCAAAAACATTCAGAAATTCAGATTTAAGAGGAGGAGCTAATGGTGCTAG
>NZZF01000034.1 GCA_002702385.1 Flavobacteriaceae bacterium
ATTTAATCCCACATTGGGATCTATCATCAAATTATGATATCATTGATTTTGATTTAGGAAATAAAATAACAGGAGCAGGTTTCCCAGTTTACAAAAACAAAGGAGCTAAACTTCAAAGATCATTAATTAATTTTTTCCTTGATAAAAACATTTCAAAAGGATACAATGAAATTCAACCTCCTTTATTAGTAAATGAAGATTCAGGTTTTGGAACAGGCCAACTGCCTGATAAAGAAGGACAAATGTATCATGTTCAAAATGACAACTTATACTTAATCCCTACTGCTGAAGTTCCAATAACTAACATTTATAGAGATTCAATATTAAAAATTGACGAATTACCAATAAAATTAACCGGTTATACTCCATGTTTCAGACGAGAAGCTGGAAGCTATGGATCAGATGTTAGAGGTTTAAACAGACTTCATCAATTTGATAAAGTTGAGATTGTTAGAATCGAGTGTCCAACAAAATCATATCAAGTTTTAGATGAGATGGTAGAACATGTAAAATCAATACTTTCAGATTTAGAATTACCTTTTAGAATTTTGCGTTTGTGTGGTGGTGATTTAGGGTTTACATCTGCCCTCACATATGATTTTGAAGTTTACTCTAAAGCTCAAAAGAAATGGTTAGAAGTTAGTTCAGTTTCTAATTTCGAAAGTTATCAATCTAATAGGCTGAAAGTACGAATTGATTATGGCGATAAAACAAAAAAAATGGCACATACATTAAATGGAAGTGCTCTTGCACTACCTAGAATTGTTGCTGCGTTAATTGAAAATAATCAAACAGATAAAGGAATTANAATTCCTAAAGCTCTTCATAGTTATACAGGATTTAAAATAATTGATTGATTATTGCTAAATTGAANCAATANTAATCTAGTTTGAAAACTGTAAATCCTAAAAAAAAATTTGGTCAAAATTTTTTAAATGACAACTCAATTGCTANTCAAATAGTTGNTTTTCTCTCNACTGAAAAAACAAANAATATAATTGAAGTTGGTCCAGGAATGGGAATTTTAACTAAAGAGATTCTAAAAATTGATAATTTAAATAAAAAGTTTNTTGAATTAGATAANGAATGTTGTGATTACTTACTGAACAACTTTTCGGAAATTGAAAAAGACTTAATCAATGATGATTTTTTAAAGTTTGATATTAAAAAATTCAATCCCCCAGTTAGTATAATTGGAAATTTTCCCTATAATATTTCTTCTCAAATTTTATTTAAGATTTTTGAAAACAAGGAAATTATTTATGAAATGATAGGAATGTTTCAATATGAGGTTGCTGAGAGAATATGTTCTANTAAAGGAACTAAAAAATATGGAATACTATCTGTTTTAATTCAGGCTTTTTTTTCTGTTGAACTTTTAATAAAAATTAAACCTGAATCTTTTAATCCTTCTCCCAAAGTTAATTCAGCAGTAATTAGAATAAAAAAGGTTAGAGATAAAATTGATTGTGATGAAATTTTATTTAAACAAATTATTAAATCAGCTTTTAATCAAAGAAGAAAAACACTAAGAAATAGNCTAAAGAGTTTTAAAAAAATAGAAAATATCAAAGAACATAGTATCTTTGACAAACGAGCAGAGGAACTTGATGTAGATGATTATATTTTTTTAACTAATCTCTTATCTAATGGAAACATTTGAGCTATCTAATGAACTTATAGAAAAAGTCTCCCAGCTAATTTCCAAAAGAAAAAATTCTGAAATAAAGAAAATAGTTGATGGCTTTCACTATGCTGACTTAGCTGAAATTATTGATGAGTTAGATGAAAATCAAAGAATTTATCTTATTAAGCTTATTGATAGCGATAAAACATCNGATGTATTAACTGAATTAGATGAAGATGTAAGAGAAAAAATTCTAAAAACATTATCCCCTAAAGAAATTGCAGNNGAAATAAAAGAAATGGATAGTGATGATGCTGCNGANATTTTAGATGAACTGACTGANGANAGAAAAGAAAAAGTAATATCCTTAATTAAAGANGATAACATTACTGAAAATATTCGTGAACTTTTAAGTTATGACGANGATTCTGCNGGTGGATTAATGGCGAAAGAATTAATAAGTGTTTATGAAANTTGGANTGTATNAACNTGCNTAAGAGAAATAAGAAAACAAGCTGAAAATATAACAAGAGTTCATTCAATATATGTACTTAACCGAAAAAATGAATTGATAGGAAGATTGTCACTTAAGGATTTAATTACATCTCCATCTAAAAGTAAAATTAAAGAAATATATATCCCTAAAGTTGATTACGTTCATGTTAATGATTCAGGTGAAGAAGTTGCTAAGATAATGTCAAAATATGACCTTGAAGCTATTCCTGTTGTAGATGATCAAAAACAACTTCAAGGAAGAATTACTATTGATGATATAGTAGATTTTATAAAAGATGAGGCAGAAGAAGATTATTTACTAGCTGCAGGTATCTCAAATGATGTAGAAGCAGATGATTCTATTTTTGAGCTAACAAAAGCTAGATTACCATGGCTNATNTTAGGNCTNTTTGGNGGATTNGGTAGTGTTTTTATATTGGAAAGCTANGAGTCNATTATGTCAACCCCATCTTTAAGAGCATTATTCTTTTACACTCCACTNATNGCTGCAATGGCTGGAAATGTTGGAGTACAATCATCAGCAATTGTTGTGCAAGGTTTGGCAAATGATGTAATAAAAGANAGTTTNATCTCGAGACTATTTAAAGAAATTAGTTTAACTATTTTAAATGGAATCATACTTGGTGGTTTAATTATTTTATTTGGNTTAATNATAGAACAACCNATNGANATGAGTATTACTATTTCTGTTTCNATGATTTTTGTAATNATTGTTGCTGCTCTAATTGGCACATCTGTACCNATAATATTAAACAGGTTTGGNATNGATCCTGCTATTGCTACTGGTCCATTTATAACAACNGGAAATGATATAATTGGAATTCTTTTATTNTTCTACATCGCTAAAATNATNCTNGGATTTTAATGAGGATTCTTCATNTAGATCAAAATCANGAATATTTATCNTCAGAACTAGAAAAACTAGGTTTTGAAAACCATTATGATTATANATCATCAAAANATGAGATATTAGAAAAAATTGATGACTATGNNGGNATAATTATTNGNAGTAGAATTATTATTGATGATGAAATAATTAAATCTGCTAATAAACTAAAATTCATTGCTAGAATNGGNGCTGGTTTAGAAAATATTGATATNGTTTCAGCTAAAAAAAATAATATACAAGTACTATCAGCTGGTGAAGCNAACTCTAATGCTGTNGGAGAACATGCTATTGGAATGCTCCTAAACCTCTTGAATAAAATTGGAATTNGTAATGAAGAGATAAAAANTAANGTTTGGGAAAGAGAAAAAAATAGAGGAATTGAGTTAGATAAAAAAGTTGTAGGAATAATAGGNTTTGGTAAAACAGGTCAAAGTTTNGCAAAAAAATTATCTGGATTCNANTGTAAAGTNATTTTTTATGATATTAAAAAAATCCCTTCNAATGAATATGCAAATTCTGTATCTCTAAATGAAATAAAATTAANATCTGATATAATAAGTATTCACACTGATTTAAATCAAAGTTCTTTAAATCTAGTCAATATGGANTTTATACAATCATGTAAGAAAAAATTTATATTAATTAATACCTCAAGNGGAAAATGTGTTAATACTAAAGATGTTGTAAGTGGATTAATAGAAAATAAAATTATTGGAGCATGCTTAGATGTTTTGGATTTAGAAGAAATTTCTTTTGAAAAAATTCAATNAAATNAGGATTTAGATTATTTAAAAAAATCAGATAAAGTGATTTTAACTCCACATATTGCGGGTTGGACNNATGAGAGNAAATTAAAATTAAGTAAAGTAATAATTGAAAAAATAAAAAAANTATGAAAAATGTAATTGTTNTATGNACNGGAAATTCATGTAGAAGTCANATGGCNGAAGGTTATTTAAAAAAATATTTACGCCAAAAAGCAAATGTATATAGCGCNGGAGTAAAAAATCANGAAATTAATNCAAANGCAGTTGAAATTATGAAAATGGATNNTATTGATATTTCTNATCANACATCAAATCATGTTTTAGAATATGAAAANATNNANTTTGACTTNATAATAACNGTTTGTGATCATGCAAATGAAACNTGTCCTAATTTTTACTCTNAAAATGCTATTCGGTTACATCGAAATTTTTTTGATCCATCACACAGTAAAAGTGAAAATAATTGGAAAGAGTTATTTGAAAAATGTAGAGATGAAATAAAATTGTTTTGTCTTGAATTCTCTANAGAGTTCTTCAGCTAGGAAAAATTAATTGAATAGTTTTCTCNGTTCTTTGTTCCAANAAAAGTTTTTTNCCNTTTGAAATATTTTTGATAGANTTATCATCAAAGTGNCTAATTGTATANAGACAAACATTNNTGTTTATTTTTATATCAAATTTTCCTTCCATTTTTTTTATAAACTCATCCATTTTATTGTATTTATCATAAACACAAACTGAAAAACTAATTGCAGAGTTTTGGATTACATCCACTTTCATTTTAAATTCATGTAAAGANTTAAAAATCTTACTAATATTATCTTCAACAATAAAAGAAAAATCCAATGATGATAATTTNAATAANCAAAGATTTNCCTTAAAAATATAGCATGGTATTNTTGGCNCAAGATNTAATCCTTTNGAAATTTTTGTTCCATTTCCATCTGGATTAAGAAAAGATTTAACATAAAGAGGTATTTCTTTTTTTTGCAGTGGCTGAAGTGTTTTAGGATGAATCACTGAAGCGCCATAAAAAGCTAATTCAATTGCTTCNNAATAAGATATNTGCTCTAAAAGNTGAGAGTTTTTAAAAACTTTTGGNTCTCCATTTAATACTCCAGGNACATCNTTCCATATTGTCACCGANTCACTATTCAATGAATATGCAAAAATGGCTGCNGTATAATCTGAACCTTCTCTACCTAAAGTAGTATTAAAGTTATTCTTATCNCTTCCAATAAATCCCTGAGTNACATTTATTTTATCATCTTGTATTTTTTCTTTNATTCTTTTTTGAGTTTCAGACCATTGGACATTACCTCCTCTGTANTTTGAATCTGTTTTTATACAATCTCTAGCATCTAACCAANTAGAATTAATATTATTATGTANTAGATATGAATTAATGATAGTAGTTGAAATTATTTCACCAAANACCACTATTTGATCATAAACAAAAGAATGATTAGGAGATTTATTATTATCAAGAAAGAATTTAATTTTTTGAAAAAGAATNTTTATTTCATTNAAAATCTGATGTTTTTCTGGAAATAGATTTTCTAAAATTCTTTTGTGNTATTCATATAGNTCTGNAATTAAAAGATTTAAATCATTTTTNNTGGTAAAATAATTTGAAACAATNTTTTCTAGAGCGTTAGTAGTTTTACCCATTGCTGAAACAACAATAATTGTGTTTTTATCAGCTTTTTTATTTACAACGTTCAGTAAATTTTTAACTCCATCAGCATCCTTTACTGATGCNCCTCCAAACTTAAAAATCTTCATTATTTACAAATTTTTTTATTGCATTAAAATCCATTTGAGCCACTCTCCAATCATCTAATACATGAGCTCCATTTTTTTTATAAAAATCTATAGCACTTTTATTCCAGTCAAGAACAACCCACTCAATTCTTTTAACATTTAATTCATGGGCATAATGTATAAATTTTGAAAAAAGCTTAAANCCTATTCCAAGTCCTCTTTTACTTTTAGTTACGATTAAATCTTCTAAATGAATNGTTGGTCCCTTCCATGTTGAATATCTAGGGTATCCAAGAGCCATTCCTACTATTTCTTGGTTTATCTCAGCAACAAAACATTTAAATTTNGGTNAGCTTGAAAAACCATCATTAATTAATTGNTTNTCAGTTACTATGACAGCATCTGGTTCCTTTTCAAAAGTTGCTAATTCTTTTATTAGTTTAAGAACTTTTGACATGTCTTTAGATATTGCTTCTCTAATTATAATATTCATAGAACAATGCAAATCTATATTTTTATTATAGATCATAATTAATAATTTATTATTTAAAATATATTATAGTACAATTGTTGCATTCACAACTATATTAAAAAAATATTCAAATTTTAACTTTTATCTAGTAAATTGCGCCCGATTAGGATAGAATTAATGATATTTTGATAAAAGATATATATCCTTCAAACACAAAATTTAATAGGTCTCTGAACTTCCAGAAACTGGGGATTCTTATATCCAAAAATCAAAAGAATGTTTATTTAAATGGGCTTTATGGTTCTTCAATATCATTTTTATTAATTGATTTATTTTCTAATCTTAAAAAACCTATTTTTTTCATAACTGACAATAAAGAGGAATCATCCTATATTTTTACTGATATTACAGAACAATTAGGAGAAAATTATTGTTCATTCTTATCTTCTTCTTTTAATAAGTTTTCAAGTAAATCCTTAAACAAAGACAATGTTTTAAGCAGAACAAAAATTTTAGAAAAAATTTATTTAAATGAACCTAGAGTTTACATTTCAAACTGTGAGGGAATCATTGAAAAAATACCATCTAAAAATGGTAATTCTAATTATGAAATCTTGTTAAGTGAAAACGATCAACTATCATTATATGAACTCAATGAAAAATTATTTGAACTAGAATACACAAAGGAAGATTTTGTTCAAAGTCCAGGTGATTTTTCCTTGAGAGGAAATATTTTAGATGTATTCTCTTATTCAAATGAAAATCCTATAAGAATACAATTTGATGATGATAAGATTGAAAGAATAAGAGAGTTTAATATTGATACACAATATTCAATTAATAATCTTAAGAAAATTAAAATTTCTCCAAATATTAATTCTGATTTTTTAGATAAAAATGAAAGTGTTATTAATATAATTAACAACGAATGTATTGTTGTAATTAATTCGTTGGAACTTATTAATGAAGAACTTAAAAAGCTTAATCCATCAAATGACTTAAATTATTATAATCACAAAAAATTCAATGAAGAATTAATGAATAAGCTTACTCTTTTTTTAAATAATAAAACTGAAAAATTATTTTATGATTTTAAAATCAAACCACAACCATCATTTAATAAAAATTTTAATCTTTTAAATGACAGTTTAACTGACTTTTTCAAAAAAGGTTATAAACTAAATTTATTCTTTTCAACATTTGAACAATCTGAAAGATTCAAACAGATTCTTGATAAATATGAAAGAGAATATGAATATAAATCTATAATTAAACCTATATATAGAGGTTTTATTAATGAGAATGAAAAAAAACTATACTTCAGCGATCATGAGATTTTCAATAGATTCCACAAATTCAAATTAAGCAAGAGATTTTCTAAATCTAAAAGAATTAAAATTTCTGAACTGAACAAATTGGAACCTGGAGATTATGTAACTCATATTGATCATGGTGTAGGGGTCTTTAAAGGGCTAACAAAAATTGAAGTTAATGGATTAAAGCAAGAGGTTATAAAACTTAATTATGGAGAGAGAGATACTGTATATCTCAGCATACACTTATTCCATAAAATTTCAAAATATAACAGTAAAGATGGAACCAAACCAAGAATTTTTAAACTTGGATCAGGTGCTTGGGAAAAATTAAAAAATAAAGCAAAATCTAAAGTTAAAAAACTAGCTTTTGATTTGATAAAGTCGTACGCAAAAAGAAAAATAAGTCAAGGTTTTGTTTATAAGAAAGATAGTTCAATTCAGAACGAGTTAGAGGCAAGCTTTTTATACATAGAAACTGAAGATCAGATTAAGGCTAATATTGATGTGAAAAAAGATATGGAATCTTCATATCCTATGGACAGGTTGATTTGCGGAGACGTTGGTTTTGGGAAAACTGAAATTGCAATAAGAGCTGCCTTTAAAGCTATAGATAATGGAAAGCAAGTTATTATTCTTGTCCCAACTACCATTTTAGCTTTCCAACATTACAAAACATTATCTAAAAGATTTAAAGACTTCCCTGTGACTTTCGATTACTTAAATAGGTTCAGATCAGAAAAAGATAGAAATAGAATTATAAATGATATAAATAATGGTAAACTTGACTTAATTGTAGGAACACATCAAGTAGTTAATGATAAAATTAAATATCCAAAATTAGGATTACTTATTGTAGACGAAGAACAAAAGTTTGGTGTTAATGTAAAAGAAAAAATTAGATCTCTAAAAGAAAATATTGATGTACTAACATTAACTGCAACACCAATACCAAGAACATTACAATATAGTTTGATGTCAGCCAGAGATCTTTCAATAATAAATACTCCACCATCAAATAGAGTTCCTATTCAAAGTGAAGTAATAAGATTTGATAATAATTTAATTAGGGATTCTATTCAATATGAAATTGAAAGAGGAGGACAAATATTTTTTGTACACAATAGAATTGACAATATTAATGAATTTGGAATTTGGCTTCAAGAACTTGTTCCTAATGCAGAAATTAAGATTGCTCATAGCAAAATTGAGGGTAAGAAATTAGAGAAAATAATGCTAGAATTTCTAAATAATGAATTTGATGTATTATTATCAACAACCATTATTGAAAGTGGATTAGATGTTCCTAATGCAAATACAATTTTTATAAATAATGCTCAAAATTTTGGATTAAGTGACCTTCATCAAATGAGAGGAAGGGTTGGACGGAGTAATAAAAATGCATTTTGCTATTTCATTACACCACCACTATCATCAATTACAGATGATGCTAAGAAAAGGATAGCAGCAATTAACCAGTACAATGAGCTAGGGTCTGGGTTTAATATTTCAATGAAAGATTTAGAAATTAGAGGAGCAGGAGATATTCTTGGTGGTGAACAAAGTGGATTTATTAATGATATTGGATTTGAAACTTATCAAAAAATATTGAGTGAAGCTGTTAATGAACTCAAAAACTCAGAATTTAAAAGATTATTTAAAGATGATCAAATTGATGAATCAACAACAGAAGAAACAATTATAGACTCTGATCTTGAAATATTATTTCCAACATCATATATTCCAAGTAATGTTGAGCGATTGAATCTTTATCAAAAATTATCAGTAATTAAAAATAATGAAGAATTAGAGTTATTTAAAAATCAACTGATAGATAGATTCGGTTATTTACCAATCGAAACTGTAAATCTGTTGGAAAGCGTGAAATTAAAATGGGTTGGCAAAGAGCTAGGATTTAGAAAAATTGTTCTAAAGAATAAAAAAATGCTTTGCTACTTTATTAGTGATCAAAATAATCAATTTTTTAAACAAAAAACTTTTATCCGTCTAATGCAAAACATTAATAAGATTAATGGATGTAAAATAAAAGAGTTAGAAAAAAATGGATTAAAAAACTTATATGTTGTTTTTGAAAAAATTAATTCTATTGAAAAGGCATTAAATAGTTTAAATGGACTTTAATCTGTTTATTATAGAAAATGCTTTGTCAACTTCTTCTTCATTAACAAGGATTGTAAATTCATTTGAAGTGGAAATGATTTGTGAGACATTGATTCCATCCCAAGAAAGTTTCTGAAATACAAAATAATATATCCCAGGTATAGAAACATTTTCTTCAGGAAGTTTAAATGAGATTGAGCATAAATTTTCTGTTTTACTATAGCAATATTCCTCTGATAATTTTTCTTCAACTAAAGCAGATAGATTACTGCTTACAACAATATTACACTCATCAACACCACGAGAACTCGTGTAGAAATTATTCTTACTTGCATCTAAATTTTTAAGTAATGATGATTGATTAACCAAAAGTGAATCTGAAACTTTAAAATTATAATCAACTAAATTAGACCTAACTGTTATATCACCTATTTTTTTTAAAACCTTTATAATTCTGTGAGTATGTTGAAATTCAAGGTTAATTGACAACCTATTTAAAGCCATAACAATAGCACCATGGTTTACTTCCTTTCGTAAAATATCTTCAATTTCAGGCTTAATCTGCCGAGATAAAGATGTTAAATTTATTATACCGTCTGATAATGCTGAACTTAAAAAAGGTTTAGTCTTAATATATTCAGTAACTGCTTGAGATATAGTTTTCAATCAAATTTGTTTTAAATTTCACAAAGAATTTCAAAATTAACATTTTAATTCCAGTTAATCATAAAAATCTACTTACTTGATAATTAAAATCCATATTTTTGAGCAAAATGGAAAGTAACCAAAGGTACACTATCACTTCTGCCCTTCCATACACTAATGGCCCTCTTCATATCGGTCACCTTGCTGGAGCTTACATACCAGCTGATATTTTTGTCAGATTTAAAAGATTAAGCGGTAATGATGTTGCATACATATGTGGAAGTGATGAACATGGAGTTGCTATTTCAATTAAAGCTAAATCGGAAGGTAAAACACCTAATGAAATCATTGATAAATATCATAATTTAATAAAAGATTCATTTGAATCATTTGGAATTTCATTTGATAATTATTCAAGAACATCTGCTAAAATACATCACAAAACTGCATCTGAATTTTTTATTGAACTTGAAAAAAAGAAAATATTTGAAATTAAATCTTCTAAACAACTTTATGATCCAAAAGAAAATCAGTTTTTAGCTGATAGATTTATTGAGGGCACATGTCCAAATTGTGGTTATGAACATGCTTATGGTGATCAGTGTGAAAGTTGTGGAAGCTCATTAAATCCTACAGATTTAATTAATCCAAAATCAAAATTAAGTGGAGAAAAACCAATAACTAAAGAAACTACTCACTGGTATTTACCTTTAGGTAATTATGAAGATTTTATAAAAGAATGGGTTATAAATGGAAAAAAAGATAAATGGAAACCAAATGTATATGGTCAAGTTAAATCATGGATTGACTTAGGACTTGAATCCAGAGCAATAACAAGAGACTTAGATTGGGGAATTCCAGTTCCTCACGAAAATGGCGAAGGTAAAGTTCTTTATGTTTGGTTTGATGCACCTATTGGATATATTTCTTCTACAAAAGAATGGGCTGAAAAAAATGGAAAAGATTGGGAACCTTATTGGAAAGATTCAAAAACCAAACTAATTCACTTTATTGGAAAAGACAATATTGTATTTCATTCAATAATTTTTCCAATTATTCTAAAGGCTCATGGTGATTATATATTGCCGGAAAATGTACCTGCAAATGAATTTTTAAACTTGGAAGGTGATAAAATTTCAACTTCAAAAAACTGGGCAATTTGGCTACATGAATATTTAATTGATTTTCCAGGAATGCAAGACAGTCTAAGATATACTCTGACGGTTAATTCTCCAGAATCTAAAGACAATGATTTCACATGGAAAGATTTCCAATCAAGAAATAATAATGAATTAGTAGCAATACTGGGTAATTTTATAAATAGGGTTTTAGTATTAACTCATAAATATTATGATGGTGTCATACCTGAAAAGATTGATTCTGAATGTGTGGATTATGAAATTTTAAAACAAGTTCATGAATATCCTGAAATAATTTCAAAATCATTAGATAAGTTTAAGTTTAGAGAAAGTGTAAATTCATTAATTGAGCTTTCCAGGTTAGGAAATAAATATCTTGCAGAGAAAGAACCATGGAAACTCATAAAAGAAGGAGAAAATCAAAGAGTAAATGAAATAATGTATATATCACTTCAAACATGTGCCATGATAGCTATCTTGAGTGAACCATTTTTACCAAATGCTTCAAAAAAACTTCACAGAATATTAAATTTAAATAAAGTAAAATGGAATGATATAGATAAGACTGATTCTCTTCTAGTATCTAACAATAAAATTAACAAACCTGAACTTATTTTTAGGAAGATTGAAGATGAGGAAATTAAAAATCAATTAAAAAAATTAAAAGGAAATTAATTCTCTTTTACTATTTCATTCATTTTACTAATTAAAGCATTATAAGCTTCAAACATACCTTCAAGATCATATTTGTATGTTTCCATATTTTTTTCCGTTAAATTGTATGAGTCAATTTTATATACAAATGTTTTAAATACTCTTAATCTTCCAATTATTTCAGGTCTACTAAATGGTGAAGGCACATTGGTTTTACTGATTTTTTCAAGATCAATTTTAATTGAGCTAATAATTGATTTATGATCAATTTTATTCTTAGAAAGACTTGAAAATTTAGAATTTATTGTTGTGAACTGATTCCAAACATTGAATGTCTTAATTTGAGAAGAATCTAATTCAATTAATTTAAAGTATTCATCTGATACATAGTTACTTAAGCTGTATACAACAAACTTACTTTCACTCGTTTTTACATTTTTGTCTGAACAAGATAAAAGCAACAGTAATAAAATAAACGATAATCTATATAAGATCATAATTATAAAATTAAAATTTTATCTAATGAATTTACTTTAAAATTGGGAATATTCTATTCTTGATAAACTCTGACATAATCTACCTCCATTGTGTCAAAGTTGAAATCAGAAGCAATTGTGCCTCCCATATCACCACCCATAGCAACATTTAAAATTATATAGAAATTCCAGTTAAAAGGGATTGAGCATGAATTACCAACAACATGGTATGGTTTGTCGTCAACATAAAATGTTAAAGCTTGAGGAGTCCACACTACAGAATAAACATGAAAATTTGTAGTAACATCGTTGTAATCATTTGTGATTGCAGTATCTCCATTACCTGCATATCTATCTGGAAAATGTACAGTTGCTTGAACTCTATTTGCATTATTTCCTGTATGTTCGAGAATATCAACTTCTCCACATGCAGGCCAATCGACTGAAGAATAATTTGAACCAAGCATCCAAAGAGCAGGCCATGTACCTCCTTTACTAGGCATTTTAGCTCTAATATCAACCCTACCATAGGTGAAATCTAACTTTGTGTAAGTTCTAACTCTTGCAGATGTATACTCCTTACCTCCGTAACTTTCTTTTTTGGCAGTTATTTTTAAAACTCCATTTTCAACTTTTGCATTATCAAGACGATCAGTTGTAGCTTGTTTTTCATTGTTATACCACTGATTTCTAACTTCGTATTGCCATTTATTTGAATCTAATTTTCCAGTGTAGTTAAATTCATCTGACCATATTAATTTAGTATATCTGTCTTTAGAAGCTACTGACGAAACCTCTTGGCTAGTAAGCCAAACATACCAAGCAGTTCCTTGTGTGTCTACACTTCTAAATAATATATTATTTTCATCAGAACATTCAATTGTGTAAGCATGTTGACCAACAAAAAATCCAACAAAACCTTTTTCAGAAAACTCTAAAATATCTTTATCATTCTCTTTTTTAGTAAAATATGTAGTTGAATAATTTTGAAGAGTATAATTTTCAATTTCTTTTGATGAATTTTCAGACTGACCTGTATTACCAAAAGTTCCTTTTAAATAAGATGCTTTACCATAAACATTACCATTTGTTTTATGGCTATAAGTACCATCAGATTTAAATGTATATTCATCATCATAGAAACCAACATTATTTTTTGAAAAAGCATAGGCTTCCCACCATGCTGGATAATTAAAATTAGGATCACCATTAGAAAAGTGGCCATCAAAAGCAGCGTTAATTTTCCAAGTCTTCTCAGAACCACCAGATAAAAGATTAACTAAATCAGCATTTGGTTCAGGCTTAACGTATACAGTAATTTTTTTATCAGCAGAGATATAATCGTTGGTTGATGAATACGCTAAAACTTTAACATCATAAGATTTTGTACCAACATCAGAATAAGTGTACTCAACAGCACCATTGGATGAATTTTTAGAATCACCTGTTCCAAATCTGAAGCTATAATTTACAGCATTTGTTGCACTTGCAGAAAATTTTACAAGTCCTTTACCATCACCATTTGGATTAGAAGAATCCGAGCCAACAATTTCTACATTAAATGTGAGATTAGTTGGAATTATATTACTGGGCGGATTTGTACCACCTCCTCCTCCAGGATTATTACCTCCATTATCTCCTCCAGAGCATGAGAATACAAGTAAAAGAATACAAAGAAATTTAGACATGAATAATGTACGATTGATAATAAGGTTTATTTCTCTTTTCATTGATAATATAATTACCAGCTCTAATTTAATGAATCTTCGAGAGGTTTTAAAAAACCTCTCGAGATTCAAATAAACACATGAAATAAAAAATTTTCAAATATTAATTAGTCTGTTTGACCTAGTAATACAAACCAAGCATTGTTTTCACCAGCAAAAGTGGTTTTCACAAATAAAGTAGTACTAGTTCTTGCCAAAATTTGATAAGATCCATTAGCAACACAAAATCCTAAAAATCCTTTGTCTATAGAGATAGTTTCAACACCACCTGGAGCAGATAAAGTATAATTAGATTGATATGTTTCTAAAGGATAATTTTCGTGTTCATTACAACAAGCATTAGTGACAGCGCCTTTGTCACCCCACCAGCTTTGAAGAGCAGGAGCTTTTCCAAAGACCTCTCCATCAGCACCAGTATCGTGATTGAATGTTCCTCCACTGTTATATCGACTGAAAGTATATCTGTCATCATACATACCTGAAGTTTCTTTGTCATATGGATTAGCAGAATACCAAACACCTGATGTAGCATCAAGTGGGCCAACACCAAAGTGAGCACCTTCTTCAGCTAAAACTCTTAGTGGTTTATCTGACAAAATACTTACTAATTCAGCAGGAGGTGAATAAACAGAAAGAACTGTTACAGTTTGAGACAAACTAGTTGTTGTACCAGCCATTCCCATTGCAATAACAGCAACTGTATAATCATGAGTTCCAACTTTTGCAAAGTTGTAAGTCATTTTACCATCCGCAGCCAAAGTTTCCTGACCGTTATAAACAAATTTATAATTGACAGCACCTGTTGCGCTTGCAGAGAAATGAACAGTTCCAGAACCGTCACCAGTTCCACCGCCAACAATCTCCACTGACATCTGTAAATTAGATGGAGCTACTATATCTCCAAATTCAAATTCAGATTCTTCAGAAAAACTATCAATTTCACAGCTTACCATCGCTAATGCGATGATAAAAGCTGTAAAAGATTTAAAAAGTATATTAATTTTTTTCATAATTAATTAATTTATTTAACAAGTTTAAATGACCACCATGCACCTGCAGCAAACTCAATTGTTACAGAAATTGTGTTGTCGTCAATAAACGATACATTATACGTCCTTGATGCAGGAGCATCAGCATTATTACCAATCTCACCGTTGTTAGTTGCTTTAGGTAATCCTATGAAGGCACCAACACCATCAAGCATAATTTTACCAGAAACATCATCATACAAGAATGTGTGAGATCCAGAAACGTGAGGATCAACAGGCGTTGCACAACCGTCAGCGGCTACACCTTGCCAAGCTTCAACCCATGTTTGATCTTGCATTTTAATAGTGAATGTACCATCAGAATTGAAAATATATTCATCATCAAAATAACAAGCTCTAGTAGTAACATCATCCGCACTACTTTGCCACCAGTCACCATTGTTTGGTGCTGGTCCAACTTTTAATGCTCCAGCTTCAGGTGCCATCTTCCAAGTACCATCAATTTTTTGAGATACTTTTACAATTTTAGCATTCCACCAAGCACCAGAAGCAAATTCAACACCTAAAAGCGCTGTGTTTGCATCAATATATACAATCTTGTATGTAACAGATGATGGAGCATCAGCAGGATTGCTAAGCTCACCATTGTTAGTTGCTTTTGGTACACCAATATGAGCTCCAACTCCATTAAGAGTTACAGTTTCATTAACTGGATCATAATTATATGTTGCAGTTGCGTTTCCACTGCCATCGTGAGGAGCAACAGGTGTTGCACAACCATCAGCAGAAGCTCCTTGCCATGCCTCAACCCAAGTAGATCCACCCATAAGATTTGCAAAAGAACCGTCTTTACCAAACACATACGAATCATCAAAGAAACAAGATCTTGTAGTTAAATCATCAGCAGAACTACCCCACCAATCTCCATTGTCAAACGCAGGTCCAACTTTAACGGCATAAGCTTCTTGAGCTAGTTGCCACACACCCATTAATTGAACAGGTGATACAGTCTTTCTCTCTAACTGGAAAGTCCACCAAGCACCAGCTGCAAATTCGATTGCAAATGTTGCAGTATTTCCATCAGATGATAATTCAACACCATAACTTCTTGTTACAGGAACATTATCGTTAGATGAAAGTTCTCCGTTGTTAGTTGCTTTAGGAATTCCAATAAAAGATCCTTTTCCTATTAATGTAACTGTATTTGTACTTTGATCATGAACGAATGAGTACGTTCCAGCTCCATCATGAGGAGCAACTGGAGCAGCACAACCATCAGCAGATGCACCTTGCCATGCTTCAACCCATGTTTGATCTCCCATTGAAATTTGGAAAGATCCGTCAGAATTAAATATAAAGTCATCATCAAAGAAACATGCTCTTCCAGTAACGTCATCAGCAGAACTTTGCCACCAATCACCATTTCCTTTTGCAGGTCCTACTTTTAAAGCGCCAGCAACTTTTTTGACTTGCCATTTACCAGCAAGAGGAGTTGGTTGAGATGGGTTTTTATAGAAATATATATTATCAATAAACACAGTTCCAAATCCACCTGCATTCCAAGGTGAACCTACAAACTTAAATTGATGAATATCACTCATATCAAGTCCTTGATCAGTAAAATCAGAAATTGGAATTTCAATTGTTGTCCATTCATCCTTCGTTAGTGTTTTAGTAACTGATTTTTCACCAGAACCAACGCTAATTGGGAATATTTCTAAAGCTTCAAGATCAGCTGTCCAAACATCCATATGCAGATACTGCATATTTGAAACATTTTGAGCTGCAGCGAACTGAACCCCTTGATAATTTAATTTTGCATACTGAATCATTTTATCACCATTCAAATCAAACTCATTGTAAGAAGTTGTTTGACCCCAATTAGGATAAAAGTCAGTTCCAGATAAATCAGTATACTTACTACTGTATATCGAAACTACATCATTAATATTTCTACTAGGTTGATCAGGAGCTGATACAACTGGTGCCATGATTGCGGTAACTTCAAATTCTTGAGCGAATTCGGTTACGGCAATTGCTGCACCTTTAGCAACAACTTTTATATTGTATGTTCCAGCTTCTGCATATTGATATGTTAAAGCATCTCCAATATTAGCAGTTACTGGATCTACACCTGCTATTCCAGGATGAAATTCATACATGGTAGCAAAATCAGCAGTAGCAGTAACATTTACTAGTTTAGAAATAGTTTCAGAATTTAAAATTTCAACTACTAAATTTTCAGGAGCTTTAAATGAAACCGTTAATGGTACGTCTCCTGTAGCAGTTAAATTATTTAAACCTTTTGCAGTAACCTTTACAGTGTAAGAGCCTTCAGTATATGTATGCTGAACACTTCCTCCTACGTTGAAACTTGATGATGGTTCAGAACCATCTCCATAATCTACAACAAAACTCATAGCATTATCAGCAGAAGGAGTTATTGTAACTTGTCCTGTATTATCTTGTGTAACAATAAAGGCTGCACTCACATTTGATGGAGGCACAACACTTGATGCAAAATCAGTGTTATCACTAAAATCTTCATCACAACCTACTAGGAAGAAGATGAGAAATAGAGAACCTAATAATTTATAAATTGTTTTCATATTCATTCGTATTAGTAACCTGGGTTTTGAGTTAAGTTAGATACATCAATTTCAGTTTGAGGAATTGGAAATACTTCATGTTTTCCAGCAACAAAACCTGAAATTTTAGCGGCAGCCTGACCAGTTCTTACTAAATCGTAGAATCTATGTCCTTCTCCAGCTAATTCTAATCTTCTCTCATCCCAGATTTCTTGGGTTAGAGTTGATCCTGTAGAGCTTGATGCATTAGAACTATTTCCATATGCTCTAGCTCTTACCTGATTTAAATAATTTTGAGCTTTAGTATCGTTAGAAGCAGTTGCTCTATTGTTAGCTTCAGCAGCCATTANAAGAACATCNGCATATCTNATATATCTAAAGTTNGTCTCGTAATTAAGTTCCTGTTGAGCTTGNCTTTCACCTGCTCTAGGAATGTATTTATTNTTAAAGTAACCTGTGTGNTCATAACCNNTNGNANANNTNGCACCAGTACTAGNAGCCCAAGCTTCNATATCTANNATNGAAACATCTTTTCTCTTATCACCAGCNGAATATGCATCTACNAAGTCTTGAGTNGGTACATTAAANCTCCATCCTGAAGANTATAANGGNCCNNNATANCCTCTAATACCGTGNTGTATTACACCAAANTTACCTTCAGTACCTTGAGGAACNTAACCCCANTCCCACCAGTTTGATCCTTTTGAATGTTGAATCTCATAAACNGATTCTGCNCCATTTTCACCTCCCTTAAGGAAAGTAGATTGAGGATCAGCAGGTAANGNATAAAGNCCNATTAANGGCTCAAGAATNCCAGCAGCTTCATCAAANTTATCTTGAAATAAATATACTTTNCCAAGTAANGCATGNGCNGTNANTGAAGTNGCTCTNCCATTAGTACTTTTAGAAAGNGGTANTGCAGNAATAGCAGCTTGNAAATCAGACTCNATTAAAGCATAAACTTCNGATTGNGGAGATCTNGATAAAGTTCCAGANTCACCNGCAGTTAATCTTGANTTAGTAAANANTGGTACATCACCAAANATTTTNGTTAACTCAAAATANAAGAATGCTCTCAAGAAATGAACTTCACCATAAAGCTCNGNTTTTCTTGAAAAATCCATTTTATCTTTATTTTCAACCATGTAATTAGCTCTATTNATACCTTCATACATGTATTGCCAAATTCTAGTTAATTGATCATTTTCAGCATCATGAATCATGTCNTCAATTTTCTGAAGACCAATAACATCAGTAGCACTTTCACCACCACATAATGAATTTTCAGAAGCAATTTCACCAANCATNAAGTTGTATAATGTCCACTGAGTAACATCATAAACTCCAACTAATGCAGCTTCNTAGTCATTACTNGATTTGAAATAATCATCTGCTACAATATTGTAAGTTTCAGATGCCTCGTAGTCAACNAACTCATCACAACTAACAATTCCNAATGTTAGTGTNGATACAATAAATANTTTATANATAATATTTTTCATTTTCATACGTTTTAAAATTTAACATTAAGACCAACTGAAACAATTCTTGGTGTNGGATAGTTTCCTCTATCGATACCACTNCCTANAACNCCACCAGACATTTCAGGATCNTAACCTGTNTAGTCTGTAATTGTTAAAAGATTTTTNCCTTGTAAGTATAGTCTTACACTGTCAAAAGCAGAACTTTCATTTAAATCAAAATTGTAACCTAATTGTACATTTTTAATTTTTATAAAACTTCCATCTTCAACATATCTATCAGANGCTCTAGTATTATTGTTACCATCAACAAANGCNTATCTAGGCTCTGTATTNCTAGTTCCNTCACCAGTCCATCTGTCAAGTACTCTAGCAAACTTATTTGTATAGTTTAGATTTCTTTCATAAGCTCTATANACATCATTTCCAAAAGAACCATATGTAAAGACACTTAAATCAAAATTATAAACATTAAGGTTTAAATTCCATCCTAANGTAAAATCAGCAAAAGGATCACCAATCTTNGTTCTNTCATCAGCATTAATTACNCCATTACCATCAACATCAACAAATCTTATATCACCAGGNTGTGCATTTNGCTGAGTAGCATGAGCATCAACNTCTCCTTGGTTTTGGAAAATACCATTTGTCTTATANCCCCAAAAAATNCCNGGAGATTCTCCTTCTCTAAACTGAGTAAGATTTTTATATGGAATACCATATCCNGCACCCCAAATATATTTATCTCCATTNGCAATCTCAGTAACCATATTATCAGCTGTAGTGAAACTTACACTAGTNTTTAAACTAACATTNTCACTAAAGTCNTTTGAGTAACCAAGATTNATATCAATACCNGTAGTTTCCGTGCTNCCAATGTTTGCCGCAGGATAAACTGGAGTACCTANGTATAGAGATAATGTTGGATTAAATAATAAATCTTCTGTTGATTTTTCAAAATAATCAAAAGCTAAAGAAACTTTNGAATCAAACATTCTTAAATCAAATCCAACATTCATTTGAACCTGATTTTCCCATGANACATCCAANTTAGGNATTGCTAANAAAGTNGAACCAGCAGTTATNTTATCTCCAAATGTATACTTTGGAAAAGTTGAAATAGTCGCAAATTGTGGACTAATATTATCATTACCTACGATACCATAACTTGCTCTAACTTTAAANAAGTTTACAGCTTCAGATTCAAAGAAATCTTCATTAGACATAACCCATCCTAATGANGCTGATGGGAAATATCCAAACTTATTATTTTCACCAAAACTTGNTGAACCATCTCTTCTCATTGTNAAAGAAGCTAAATACTTTTCATTNTAATCATATTCAGCTCTTGCCATAAAAGAAATTTTTCTTCCAACAGANTTCCAAGATGAAGTTGTTTGAAATTCTTGAGTTCCNGTAGCTGAACTAATATCAGCAAATTTCCAAGAGTTAAANGGTACATCAACAGCTGAACCATAAAGTCCTTGTCCTGTATTCTTAGTCATAGAGAAACCAGCAAANACACTAAANTTGTGCTCGTTATCTACTGAAAAACTATAGTTACCTAAAACTTCAAAGTTATATCTNAAATACTCTACNGAACCTTCATTAACTCTGTTNTGAGTTTGNGTAGATTCACCNGTAGCNGGATCTACACTCACTATAGGAGATCCATCNGNTAAAGCATTTGTTTGGTTATGCCCTGCACCATAATANACTAATGGTGAAAAGCTTTTATCTTTNATATCTACGTAATTATATCCTAATCTACCTGTAATAGAAAAATCTTTAAATACATCGTACTCCAGCTCAACTTTTCCAGTNATCTTATTAACNTTNCTTTCATTATAGCTNTTTGAGATTTGAGCAAGTGGATTTTTTACTTCCTGAGTAATTGTATTACTTNTTCCAAAATTACCATTCGCATCATATACAGGTGTTGTTGGACTCATGTTTAATGCATTAAATAANACATCACCTAGTCCNCTACCTTTTTCATTTGANTANGTATTNTATACTCTAGCAGTTAANTTGTCAGTTAAATCAACATCAACATTNGTNGTGAAATTNAATCTGTCAAANAAACTTTTATCCTCNCCATATAAAATACCTTCTTGAGAGGTATATCCAGTAGCTAGATAATAAGAAACTGATTCTGATCCTCCTCTAGCAGAGAAGTTATTTTGAATAATTGGAGCATCTGTTCTTAAAACTTCTTTTTGCCAATCTGTACCACTGCCTAATCCCAATAAATTATTAAAAATTACAGGGCCACCTGACGCAACACTACCTTCATTAAGGATAGCAGCATATTCAGTTGCATTTAAAACTGCAATAGTTTTTTCAACTGATTGTTGACCGTAGCTTGAATCAAAAGAAAATTGTGTTTCTTGATTTCTTTTACCACTCTTAGTTGTAATTAAAATTACTCCATTACCACCTTCAACACCATATAAAGCAGTTGTTGAGGCATCTTTAAGTACAGAGATGCTTTCAATGTTATTAGGATCTAAAGAAGCCATATCATCTAATGTTAGATTAATGCCATCAACTATTACAAGAGGATCATTTCCAGTATAAGAACTAATTCCTCTAATTAAAACAGTTGGTTTAGAACCAGGTGCACCACTTGCAATAACATTAATACCTGCTTGACCTTGAAGAGCATCTTCAACCCTTACAGGTTTTAATTTAGCAACTGATTCACCATCAACAGTTGTAACAGCACCAGAAATATTTGATGCTTTTTGTGAAACATATCCTAATAAAACAACTTCTTCAAGAGCTTCGACATCCTCTTCAAGAGAAATAGAAACATTAAATGAAGAAGAAACAGTGTATTCTAGGGTTTGATAACCTATATAAGAAAACACTAAAACATCTCCCGACTTTACGTCGTTTAGAGAGAAGTTTCCGTTAAAGTCTGTATTTGTTCCATTAGTTGTGTTTTTTACTATGACATTTACACCAGGGAGTGCATCATTTGTATTGGCATCTGTAACAGAGCCTGAAAGTGATCCAGTCTGGGCTGTCATGAAAATGCACCCAAATAAAAATAGGATGCTTAAAATTCGACTTTTCATAAAACTTAACTTTTTAGTGACATAAACTTAATTCATTTTTCGTTTGAAAAAATATATAAAAACTATACAAAATGTGAATCTGATAATTTTAGAGGTAAAATATTATCAAAAGCATATTTTTTTGG
>NZZF01000035.1 GCA_002702385.1 Flavobacteriaceae bacterium
CTCCTGCTGTTGAAGAAGCTCCTGCTGCTGAAGAAGCCCCTGCTGTTGAAGAAGCTCCTGCTGTTGAAGAAGCTCCTGCTGCTGAAGAAGCTCCTGCTGTTGAAGAAGCTCCTGCTGTTGAAGAAGCTCCTGCTGTTGAAGAGCAGGCTCCTAAAAATGATGAAGTTGATATTGAGGACTCAGAAAAAAAAGAATAGATTTTAATCATTCTTAATAACTTTAAAGATAAACTATATGTTTATCTTTTTTTTTGTTTTAATTTTGCCTTTAATTTTTTAAAATTGAATCAATACAACTTCCGTAAAAAAGCTTTCATTCTTCTCAGTGACGGAACTATTTTTCATGGTAAGTCTATCGGTGTAGATGGAACCGCATACGGTGAATTATGTTTTAATACAGGAATGACTGGTTATCAAGAAATATTTACTGACCCTTCATATAATGGTCAGCTAATGGTAATGGCTAATGTTCATATAGGTAACTATGGTACTAATTTAGATGAAGTTGAATCTGATTCTGTCAAAATTGCTGGATTAATTTGTAAAAATTTTAGCTATACTCATTCTAGGTATGGTTCTAACACCTCTTTATTTGATTTTTTAAAAAACAATAAAATTGTTACCATTTCAGATGTTGATACTCGAGCTCTTGTTAGCTACATTAGAGATAATGGTGCAATGAATGCATTAATAACTACTGAAAGTATTGATAAACTTAATGAACTAAAAAAAAGCCTTGAGAATGTACCAAATATGAGTGGTTTAGAGTTAGCTTCAAAAGTTTCAACTAAAGAACCGTATTTTTTTGGAGATGAAAATTCCACTTATAAGGTTGCAGTTTTAGATTTAGGAATAAAAAATAATATTCTTAGAAATCTTTCATCAAGAGATTGTTTTATGAAAGTTTTTCCTCATAGTGCATCGTATGATGAAATGTGTAAATGGTCTCCTGACGCTTTTTTTATTTCAAATGGACCAGGTGATCCTGAGCCATTAGAAAATGCAATTAAGGTTGCAAAACAAATAATTGATTCAAATAAACCACTTTTTGGAATCTGTTTAGGTCATCAAGTAATTGCACTAGCAAATGGTATTAAAACTTATAAAATGCATAACGGTCACAGAGGGATTAATCATCCTGTTATTAATTTAAAAACAGGTAAAGGAGAAATTACCTCACAAAACCATGGTTTTGCTATAAATAGAAAAGATACAGAAGAAAATAAAAATATTGAGATTACACACTTACATTTAAATGATGACACTATAGCTGGAATTCGACATAAGAATAAAGATTGTTTTTCAGTGCAGTTTCATCCAGAAGCTAGTGCTGGTCCTCATGATTCATCATATCTCTTTGATGAATTTGTACAAATGATTAAAAAATAATAATGAGTAAAATAAAAACAATAACTGCTAGACAAATTTTTGATTCTAGAGGAAATCCTACAGTAGAAGTTGATGTTCACACAGAAAATGGTTCCTTTGGTAGAGCTGCTGTTCCCTCTGGAGCTTCAACTGGTGAACATGAAGCTGTAGAATTGAGAGATGGAGGAAGTGATTATATGGGTAAGGGTGTTTCAATTGCAGTTGAGAATGTTAATTCAGTTATATCTCAAGCCTTAATTGGAAAATCAGTTTTAAATCAAAAAGAAATTGATAATATTATGATAGATTTAGATGGAACTGAAAATAAATCAATTCTTGGTGCAAATGCCATACTTGGAGTTTCATTAGCTGTCTCTAAGGCAGCAGCCTCTTTCAAGAAGATCCCTTTATATAAATATTTAGGGGGTAATGATGCATCTATACTTCCTGTTCCTATGATGAATATTATTAACGGTGGTTCTCATTCAGATGCTCCAATTGCATTTCAAGAATTTATGATCATGCCTGTTGAAGCTAAAAGCTTTAGTCATGCTGTTAAAATGGGTTCAGAAATATTTCATCACTTAAAGAAAATTCTTTCAGAAAGAAAATTAAGTACTGCAGTTGGTGATGAAGGTGGTTTTGCACCTAAATTAGATGGCACAGAAGATGCTTTAGAAACTATTATAAGATCTATTTCAAGCGCTGGCTATAGAGCTGGTGATGATGTTATGATTGCTTTAGATTGTGCATCATCTGAATTTTATGAAAATGGAAAGTATGATTACAGAATTTTTGAAGGAGAAGATGCAAAGGTTCTAAATTCTGAGGAACAAGCTGATTATCTTTCTGAATTGGTTGATAAATATCCTATTATTTCAATTGAAGATGGAATGGATGAAAATGATTGGGATGGTTGGAAATACTTAACAAAAATTTCTGGAGATAAAGTTCAACTTGTTGGTGATGATCTTTTTGTAACTAATGAAAAAATATTACAAAAAGGTATTTCTGAAAATGCTGGAAATTCAATATTAATAAAAGTTAATCAAATAGGTACATTAACTGAAACTATTAATGCTGTAAGGCTAGCTCAAAAAAATGGATATACAACAGTGATGTCTCACAGATCTGGAGAAACAGAAGATTATACTATATCAGATCTCTCAGTTGCTCTGGGAACAGGTCAAATTAAAACAGGCTCAATGTCAAGATCTGATAGAATTTCAAAATATAACCAATTACTTAGAATTGAAGAAGAACTTAAAGAAAAAGCAATTTATCTTAGAAGAAAAGCTTTTAGTTTTTAGCTTATTTATTAAATTAGAGTGATGAGTGATAAAGCAAAATTAAATTTTGATAATAATGAATATGAATTTCAGGTAGTTACTGGGTCTGAGAATGAAAAAGCTATTGATGTATCCTCTCTAAGATCTGAGGCAAATTTAATAACTATTGACCCTGGATTTAAGAATACTGGCTCATGTAGAAGCTCAATAACCTTCCTCGATGGTGAGAAAGGGATATTAAGATATAGAGGCTACTCAATTGAAGATCTAGCTGAAAACGCGAGTTTTTTAGAAGTTGCGTTTCTTTTGATATATGGTCAGCTACCTAATCAATCTGAACTTAATAAATTCTTGAACGACATTAATGAGAATTCTATAGTTGACGAAGATTTAAAAAAGATACTTGAAAGTTTTCCTAAATCTGCCCATCCAATGGGTATTTTATCTTCACTAACAAGTGCTTTAATTGCTTTTAACCCTGAGAAAAAAATTAGTTTAAATAAAAATGATAATGGAGATCATGACTTAATGTATAACTCTATTGTTAAGTTACTTGCTAAAATTCCAATTCTTGTAGCATGGGTGCATCGCAGAAGAAAAGGATTACCGCTTGAATATGGTGATTATAATTTAGGTTATGTTGATAATATTACTAAGATGATGTTTCAGTTACCAAATCAAGATTATGTAAAAAATAATGTAATTATAAATGCAATGAATAAATTACTTATTTTACATGCTGATCATGAACAAAATTGTTCTACATCTACTGTAAGAATCGTTGGTTCATCAGAAGCTAGTTTATTTGCATCTGTATCTGCAGGTATCTCTGCATTGTGGGGTAGATTACATGGCGGAGCTAATCAAGCAGTTTTAGAAATGCTGGAAGCTATTAAAAATGATGGTGGAGATACCAAAAAATTTATGGCAAAAGCTAAAGATAAAAATGATCCATTCAGATTGATGGGGTTTGGTCATAGAGTATATAAAAACTTTGATCCTAGAGCTAGAATTATAAAGAAAGCTGCTCATGATGTTTTAAAAGACTTAGGTATTGATGATCCAATACTAAAGATTGCTAAATCACTAGAAAAAGAAGCTTTAAACGACCCTTACTTTACAACAAGAAAGCTTTACCCAAATGTTGACTTTTACTCTGGGATTATTTATAAGGCACTTAATATTCCAAAAGAAATGTTTACGGTTATGTTTGCATTAGGCAGAGTTCCTGGTTGGATTGCTCATTGGAGAGAAATGCGTATGAATAATGACCCAATTGGCAGGCCACGACAGGTTTATACTGGTGAAAATCTAAGATCTTTTGTTTCAATTAATAAAAGATAAATTGAATTTTATTTTATGAAAATTGAAAATATTCTTAGAAAAAATATTGAAGAATATTTACTGGATCAATATTCTATTAANTCCTTAAATTTTGATATTTCACGNACAAAAAAAGATTTTATTGGTCATTTTACAGTNGTTTTATTTCCTTTAATTCCGTTAATTAAAAAATCACCTAATGATATTGCTATNGAAATAGTTAATTATGTCAATAGTAATTCTGAAATAATACAAGATTTTAATGTAATACNAGGTTTTTTAAACATATCTTTTAAAGATTCTTTTTTGATAAGTATTTTNAATTCTAAAAATGAACNAGAAAAAAGTCAAAAAGATCTTTTTTTGATAGAATTTTCCTCTCCAAATACAAATAAACCATTACATCTNGGTCATATTAGAAATATTCTTTTNGGAGATTCAATTTCAAGAATTTTTCAACATAATTCTATTAATGTTCATAANACTCAAATAATTAATGACAGAGGAATACATATATGTAAATCTATGGTAGCTTGGTTAAAATTTGGTAATGATTCTTCACCTGAAACAGAAGACTTAAAGGGAGATCATTTTGTTGGAAAATACTATGTTAAATATAATGAAGAGTTTGAACATCAAGTAAAACAATTAGTATTAAAAGGTTTCTCAGAGGATGAAGCAAAAAAGAATGCTCAAATTTTTATTGAAGCTCAAGAAATGCTTTTAAAATGGGAAGCAAATGACAAAGATGTTATTAATCTTTGGAAAAAAATGAATTCATGGGTATACGATGGATTTGATCAAACTTATGAAAAATTAAATGTTGATTTTGATTCTATGTATTATGAAAGTAATACATATTTAACAGGAAAAGATATAGTTCTTGATGGTTTAAGTAAAGATATTTTTTTTAAAAAAGAAGATGGATCTATTTGGGTTGACTTGACTAGTCAAGGATTAGATGAAAAACTTTTATTACGATCAGATGGAACATCTGTTTATATTACTCAAGATATAGGTACGGCGTATTTAAGATATAAAGATCATCCAGAAATGAAGGGTATGATATATACTACTGGTAATGAGCAGGACTATCATTTTGATGTACTTTTTAAAGTTATTAGTCTTATTGAATATCCATGGTCATCTAAATTAAAACATCTAAGCTATGGAATGGTTGATTTACCTTCGGGTAAAATGAAAAGTCGAGAAGGAACTGTCGTCGATGCAGATGATTTAATAGATCAAATGGTTGAAAAGGCTAAAACAATTTCAGAATCATTAGGTAAAACTAATGACTATTCAGATGCGAAAAAAAATAATTTATATAAGAAAATTGCTCTAGGTGCACTTAAGTATCATATTTTAAAAGTTGATCCTAAAAAAAGAATTTTATTTGATCCTAATGAATCCATAGATTTCAATGGCAATACAGGACCATTTATTCAATATACTTATGCAAGAATAAAATCATTAGAGAAAAAAAATAGTAACAACCAGGACTACAGAAAAGTTAGTTTAACAGAGAAAGAAAGAGAAATTATACTTCAATTATCAGGGTTTGATTCAATTGCTTATTCATCTTATGAAAATCTTAATCCTGCTTTGATAGCAAACTATACATATGAATTAGTCAAATCTTTTAATTCATTCTATCAATCTTCTACAATTATAGGAAATAAACCAATTAATAGTTTTAGAATTCAGCTGTCTTCAAAAGTTGGTGAACAAATTAAAATATCAATGAACCTTTTAGGAGTAGATTTACCTGAAAGAATGTAAAAAAAAACCACTTCAAAAGAAGTGGTTTTTCTTATTATGGTTAGTTCTATGTGTTATTATTTGTCAGTTACAGCAAGGTTATAGATAACTAGACCAAAACCGATCTTGTTAATCGCATCACCTACGTTGTAAACAACTTCCATGTTCCATCCTAATGCATCAACGAAGTCATACCATCCGTCAGTACCGATCATGTATCCAATTGGATAGATCGCCCAACCTACAAGTACAAACCACTTAAGAGCATTGAAAGCATCTAGAACAGCACCACCCGCCTTTTGAGCAAGTTGTCCGGCACTACCAAACCATAGGATATAAACTATCACAAAGTAAGATAAACCAGAAATGGTACCCCAAATTACAGCATCACCTAATCCAGATTCACCAACATATCCTGTAACAAGCATAATTGTTGATAAGAATATCAGGTTCCACATAAGGCTTTTCTGTGCTCCAGCTTTTTGAAGAATTAAATAAAATTCAACACACATTAAAGGAACAGTTAAAATCCAGTCTACATATCTGAAAAAAGTAACTGAATCACCAGAAACAGATGCATCTCTCATGTAATAGTAGTGTACTGCGGCTATAAATGTGATAAGCCCTGACACAAGGATTGAAGTTCTCCACTTAGCACCACCAGCATCTAATGATAAAAAGAAGAAAGCTGACGCAGCCATCATGGCCATTGTACCAATGAAAAACGTAAAACTTACTAAGTCATTAGGTACATCACCTAGTAAGAAAAAATTTAAAAAATTGTCCATAATAAATAATTAATTGGTTTTTATGGCTCCTAAAATAGAAAAATTTAAATTAATAATTAATTTTATCGCAAAAAAAAGTCATAAATGTTAAAAAATTCATACGAATCAGGTAATAAGTTATTCACATTTATAGTTATTTCTACAATTTTTTCAATTATTCTCAATTGGATTTTATCTGATTATAATCAGTTAGTGATATATTTTGTTTTAGTCTTATTGTTTGGGATTATTCATGGTGCTAATGATATTTATTTAATCATAAGGGGAAAAAGTAAGAATAAAAAAATTTCAAAAACTACATTTATATATGTAATTATTGTTCTTCTAATTACACTTATTTTTTTTAGTTTTCCTCTGTTGTCATTAATGTTTTTTGTTTTATTTAGTTGTTATCATTTTGGAGAACAACAATGGACAATTTTAGATGAAAATATTGATTCAGGTCCACTTTTCTTTAACTATGGCTTATTAATTTTTTCAACTTTATTTTATTTTCATAGAAATGAGGTTGTTGAAATTGTTTTTATGATTTCTAGTTTTAACCTTATTGATGATTTTTTTAAATGGTTATTAATTATTTCAATTACACTTACTTTAGTTTCATTATTTATAAATTTTAAAAAAGTTAAAAGTCAAATTCTTAATCAAGTTGTTCTTTTACTTTTATTACAGATTGTTTTTTCTCAACTCAGTTTATTTAATTCTTTTGCTCTATATTTTGTAATTTATCATAGTATACCTTCGATATTTGAGCAAACTAGTTTTTTATATGGTTCATCAGCTTTTCCATTTTTAAAAAAATATTTTATAACAGCATTACCTTATTGGATTACTGCCTTAATAGGATTATTAGTTTTTTATTTAGTTTTTTCTCAAAATTTTATTTTTTCTCTTGATATTTTCTTTTCATTTTTAGCTGCAATCACTTTTCCACATGTTATTGTTATTTATAAAATGAAAAAAACAACGAATGATTAGATTTAGTATTTAAATTTGTAATTATGTTTAGTAACCTAACAGAAAAATTAAATTCAGCACTTCATGTTTTAAAAGGTCATGGAAAAATTACTGAAATTAACATTGCTGAAACTCTCAAGGAAGTAAGAAGAGCTTTATTAGATGCCGATGTAAGTTTTAAAATTGCTAAAGAATTCACAAATACAATCAAAGAAAAAGCAATTGGCCGTAATGTATTAACTGATTTACATCCTGGTCAGTTAATGGTTAAAATCGTTAAAGATGAATTAACTAAACTAATGGGAGGAGAACATGCTGGAGTCAATTTATCATCAGATCCTTCAATAATACTTCTAGCTGGACTCCAAGGTAGTGGAAAAACAACATTTAGTGGTAAACTTGCTAATTATCTCAAAAAGAAGAAACAGAAAAATCCAATTTTAGTTGCTTGTGATGTATACAGGCCTGCGGCTATTGATCAATTAAAACTTTTAGGTGAACAAATTAATGTACCTGTTTTTACTGAAGAAGATAATAAAGATCCAGTTTCTATTGCAAAGAATGCTTTATCTCACGCTAAGAAAAATAAAAACAACTTAATTATTATTGATACAGCTGGTAGGTTAGCTATTGATGAAGTATTGATGAATGAAATAAGAAACATTAAGGAAGTAACTAATCCCTCTGAAATATTGTTTGTAGTAGATTCAATGACTGGACAAGATGCAGTCAATACAGCTAAAGCTTTTAATGATGTTTTAAATTTTGATGGGGTTATACTTACAAAGTTAGACGGTGATACTAGAGGTGGTGCTGCTTTAACTATTAGATCTGTTGTTGAAAAACCAATAAAGTTTGTTGGAACTGGAGAGAAACTTGATGAATTGGATGTTTTTTATCCTGAAAGAATGGCTGATAGAATTTTAGGTATGGGAGATGTTGTTTCACTTGTTGAAAGAGCCCAAGAAGTTTATGACGAAAAGAAAGCCAGAGAGATTAGTAAAAAAATTGCAAAAAATAAATTTGGCTTTGATGACTTTCTCAATCAGATAAGTCAAGTTAAAAAAATGGGAAATTTGAAAGATACAATAAGTATGATTCCGGGTGCAAGTGCAATGAAAGATGTTGACATAGATAATGATTCGTTCAAGCATATAGAAGCGCTAATTCATTCAATGACTCCAAAAGAGAGATCAACACCTAAAATTATTGATCATAGTAGAAAAAAAAGAATTGCAAAAGGTGCCGGAAGAGATATACAAGAAATCAATGCTTTATTGAAACAGTTTGAACAAATGTCAAAAATGATGAAAATGGTACAGTCCGGTGGAGCAGGAAAATTAATGCAAATGATGAATAACTTAAAGAATTAATTATGATCTTATTAGACGGGAAATTGACCTCTGAAAAAATTAAAGAAGAAATAAAGATCGAGGTGCAAGAAATAGTAAAAAATGGAGGTAGGCCTCCTCATCTAGTTGCTGTCTTAGTAGGAAATGATGGAGCTTCTCTTACGTATGTAGGAAGTAAAGTTAGATCATGTGAAAAGATTGGTTTTAAATCAACTTTAATTCATTTAGATGAAAATATTTCTGAAGAAGAATTAATTTCTGAAATAGATAAATTAAATAATAACAATAAAATTGACGGATATATTGTTCAACTTCCACTTCCAAAACATATAAATGAAGAAAAGATTTTGATGATGGTTAATCCAGATAAAGATGTTGATGGTTTTCACCCTTTTAATTTTGGTAAGATGGCTCAAAACATGGATTCTTTTATCCCAGCAACACCACATGGAATTATAGAATTAATTGATAGATATGGTATTGAAACTGAGGGTAAAAATACGGTAGTTATTGGTAGAAGTAATATTGTTGGTAGACCTATGAGTATTTTAATGAGTAATAAGTCTGAACCTGGAAATTCTACTGTGACTTTAGTTCATAGTAGAACCCCGGATATTCCGAGTTTTACAAAAAAAGCTGATATTATTATTGTAGCTCTTGGAATTCCAAATTTTCTTAAATCTGAAATGATTAAACAAGATTCAGTCGTAATTGATGTAGGAATAACTAGAGTTGAAGATAAAACAAAAGCTAGGGGATATAGAATTGTAGGAGATGTTGATTTTGAATCTGTTAAAAATAAAGTAAGTCATATTACACCTGTTCCAGGTGGTGTTGGCCCCATGACAATAGCCATGCTTTTGAAGAATACTCTAAAAGCTAGAAAAAATAATTAATTTATTTTTCAAAGAGTTGATCAATATGTTTAAATGTTTTAAACTCTAGTGCATTTCCTGAGGGATCTTTGAAAAACATTGTTTTTTGTTCACCCTTTTGACCTTCAAACCTAATGTATGGTTCAATGATAAATTCAACGTGACTTCTAATTCTTTTTTCAAACTGACTAAATAAATTCCATTCAAGTACTACTCCAAAATGAGGGACAGGGACATCTTTACCATCAACTTTATTTTCAACCTCAATATTTTTTTTATCATCCTTAATATGAATTACTAGTTGATGTCCAAAAAAATCAAAATCAACCCAGTGATCACTACTTCTACCTTCCTTACATCCTAAAATATCTCTGTAAAAACTACGTGTTTTAGTAATTTCTTTTACTGGTATTGCTAAATGAAATGGAGATAGATTATTCATAATAAAATAAATTTTACGTGAATTTATTAATTATAATTTAATCAAGATATATTTGCTTAATCAATGACAAAAAAAGATAATTTTTTAACAAAACTTCCAGTTATGGAGAAGTTTTATACAATTCAAGGAGAAGGACACTATTCTGGTCAACCTTTCTACTTTATAAGATTAGGAGGTTGTGATGTTGGTTGTCATTGGTGTGATGTTAAAGAAAGTTGGGATCATAATCAACATCAATTTATTGAAGTTGATGATTTAATAAAAGATGTAAAAGAACATACTAGTAATGTTGTAATTACTGGAGGTGAACCTTTAATGTGGAACTTAAGTGAGTTAACTAAGCGATTTAAAGAAAATAATATAAAACTACATCTTGAAACATCCGGGGCATATGAGATGTCAGGAAATTGGGACTGGGTATGTCTTTCACCAAAAAAGAAAATGTTACCCAAACAAGAAATTTACTCAAAAGCTAATGAACTTAAAGTTATAATCTATAATAATGATGATTTTAAATTTGCAATTCAAGAGTCAGAAAAAGTAAGTTCAGAATGTAAATTATTTTTACAACCTGAGTGGAGTAAATTTGATATAATGAAAGATAAAATAGCACAGTTTGTAATGAACAATAAAAATTGGAATATTTCCCTACAAATTCACAAGTATTTGGAAATAGATTAGTTGTAAAGCATATATTTATTTCTAATAATCATATAAGACTCTATGTCTTTTTTCCAAGTTGACTTAATTTCGCCAGCGCTCATCCCTTCTTTTATCTGATTCTCAAGTTTTTTGGTACCTGCAAGTCTGTAAAAACCACTTCTAAAAAATTTTTCTTTATCAGGACTATAATTATATGCTTTTATTAACCACTCTAGATTAATCTTACTTAATTTATTTTCATCTCTTAAATCTAAACCAAAACATTTTATACCATTATGCTTGGGATTTTTTGCTCCAAAATTTGGTCTAGGCGTAAAACTAAATGGTTGATTATTCCAATCGGGAGAACCAATTACTTGAAATTGCATTTCAGTTCCTCTACCAACACTTACAGGTGTTTGCTCAAAAAAACAAAGAGAAGGATATAAATTTATTGATTTNAGNTTTGGAAGATTTGGNGAAGGTTTTGATTTTAGTTNATATTCAAATTCTCTATTATAGTTNTCCATTTTAATAACAGTTAGTTTTGCTTGTATNTTATTATTCAACCATTTTTCACCATTAANCATTTTTGCATATTCTCCAATTGTTAAGCCATATAAAATTGGNACTGGATGCAATCCAACAAAACTTTTTGAATCANCTTCTAGAACCGGTCCATCTACATAATTTGCATTTGGATTCGGTCTGTCAAGTACTATNATCTCTATGTTATTTTCNGCACAACTTTCCATAACATAATGAAGTGTTGATAGGTAGGTATAAAATCTTGCACCAACATCTTGAAGATCAAATAAAATTAAATCTAAATTTTTTAAATCACNACTATTTGGTTTTTTCTTNGAACCATACAAGGATATGATTGGAATTCCAGTTTTTGAATCAATTGAATTATCAATTTTTTCACCAGCATCTAGATCCCCTCTGAATCCATGTTCCGGTGAAAAAATTTTANTTACAGAGATNTTAAGACTTAATAATGAATCCAANAGATGNACTTCCGACTNGGAGTTATAGAATTTAGAGCTGTGATTTGTAACAATTCCAATATTTTTATTTTTGATTATATCAACATAAGAGTCAACTTTGTTTATTGCTTCAATATTAATATTTTGTGNGTAACTTAAGGTGNTAGCAATTAAAAAAAAATTAATTTTAAAGCTTANAACTAATATCCAAAATCTTGAAATTCGAAAGTTTTTTATCATCNAAAATTTTTANACATAAAAGATATAAAAAAAGTATTTCTTCACCTATTATTAAAATTTCAACATTATCAATTTCAATAAGTATAATTGTTATGATNATTGCAATTTCNACAGGATTTGGTATTCAAAACGAAATTAAAAGTAAATTTTCAAATGTTTTTGGTGATNTNTCTATTGATAGATATGATAATGATTTATATAATTCAGAGAACTACATTGAAAGTGATGCCATAAAANTAAATAGTATTAAATCAATGGAAAATTTAAAATCTATTGATCCTGTAATTTATTCNCCTGTCATTTCTCCAAATAATAATTCATTCGATGATATAATTTTAAAAGGAATAAATGAAGACAATTATATTTTTAAAACTAAACTTNTATTAAATAAAATAAATAATATTGGACTTAATGAAGTTNTNATTTCTAAAAAACTATCCAAAAAACTTGAACTACAATTAAAAGATAATTTGATGGTTTTTTACTATCAAAATCAGTCATTACCTAAAATTCGTAATCTTAAGGTAATTGGATTCTATGAAACAGGAATNAGTGAATTTGATAGCAAAGTTGTTTTAACTAANATTAATCAGCTCAGATCNTTAAAAAATATTAATAATAATCAAANAGGAAGTTATGAACTTCACTTTTATGATTATAAAAAAATTGATTTAGAAAATTTAGAAAAATATGTACCACCTAATTATGCTCTAAATTTTAATAATGANAAATTTAGTGAAATTTATAANTGGGTGTCTCTTTTTGATTTGAATNTATATTTAATTATTGTATTAATGATTGTCATTGGGGCAATTAATATGATTACTGCATTACTNGTTACAATTTTAGAAAAAACAAGTTTGATTGGTTTTTTAAAAATAATAGGTTCTAATAATAATAGCATTGAAAGNATTTTTTTAAACAATGGATTAAGTCTAATATTTAAAGGACTTNTNTNGGGGAATTTAATNTCTNTTCTANTAATTTNTNTACAAAAGTTTTTTCAAGTNTTNAAACTAAACGCTGATACTTATTATATAGATTATGTTCCTGTTGAAATTAATTTGATTCAAATATTGTTATTGAATNTANTTACAATTTTNATNTGTTANNTTTTTCTTATTATCCCAGTAAAAATAATTTCAAAAATTAAACCATATAGTTCATTGAGAATGAACTAATATCAATTAAATTTGCANAGTGGATATTTGTAATAATATTTTAGAAACCATTGGTAATACNCCTNTAATAAANCTTAATAAAATCACAGCGGAAGTTGATGCCTTAGTTTTGGCAAAGGTNGAATATTTTAATCCTGGAAATTCNGTTAAAGANAGAATGGCATTAAAGATGGTNGAAGATGCAGAAAAAGATGGAAGATTGAAGCCTGGNGGAACAATAGTTGAAGGGACATCTGGAAATACAGGNATGGGNCTAGCTTTAGCAGCTATTGTTAANGGNTATAAGCTTATTTGTGTTTCTACNGATAAGCAGTCTAAAGAAAAATTTGATATTCTCAAAGCAGTTGGTGCTGAAGTAATNNTTTGTCCAACTGATGTTGAACCTGATGATCCAAGATCTTACTATTCNACATCAAAAAGAATAAGTGAAGAAATAGAAAATTCATGGTATGTGAATCAATATGATAACCCATCAAATACAGAAGCTCATTACTTGTCAACAGGTCCTGAAATCTGGAANCAGACAGACGGAAAGATCACTCATTTTGTAGTTGGTGTTGGAACTGGCGGNACTATCTCAGGAGTNGCAAAATTTTTAAAAGAAAAAAATCCTAATATAAAAATATGGGGAATTGANACATATGGGTCTGTATTTAAAAAATATCATGAAACAGGTGTCTTTGATAAAAGTGAAATATATCCATATATAACTGAGGGTATTGGAGAAGATATAATTCCTGCCAATGTTAATTTTGACATAATCGATTCTTTTGAAAAGGTAAAAGATGAAGATGCTGCTATTTATACCAGAAGATTAGCAAAAGAGGAGGGTATTTTTGCAGGTAATTCATGTGGTGCAGCAGTTAGAGGCGTAGTTCAGCTTAAAAAACATTTTAGCAAAAATGATGTTGTGGTGGTTTTACTTCATGACTCTGGATCTAGGTATGTTGGTAAAATCTATAATGATGACTGGATGAAAGAAAAAGGATTTAAAACCGATTAATTATCTAAAAATTCCTCTTGGAAATTTTTGAATACTTTCAAAACCTTTCTTATTTATTGAACTAACTCCAAAAAGATAATTATCAATTATAATTCCATCTAAAACATAATAGTTTTTCTTATTAATTTTTTTTTCATATTGCCACACTGGTGATGTTGTCTCTCTCCAATATATTTTATAACCTACTATATCATCATTATCATCTTTATTCCATCTAAATTTTGTTGATGGTTCAACAATTCCTCCAATTCTAAGACCAGATGGAGGTGGAGGTGACCAACCAAGTAGTGCTAAACATATTGCATTAACTTGAGTTAATTTTTTTGCATATTCAAAATCTACACCCTCAACAACATCTCCATATTTAATACCATTTTCAACTCTAATGTCTTGATGCTGTCGATTATAATTCTCATTACTTTCCATTATTCTTACGCCAGCATATCCAAGGTCATTAAATGGTCTGTGATGACCTCCTCTACCAAATCTATCTAATCTGTAAATTAAGTTTGGTTTTAAGTCTGGAATATAAGTTTTTGTAGCATTATATATAAATCTTGCAAGCTGTCTTGAATTTCCATCAATTTCTCCACCAAAGAATCGCCTAGAACTTCTAGACCCTTCAGATTCATTTCCTGGAACAGGTTCTGAAAAAATTCTAAAACTTTTATTATCAATAACACCATTCACCCCTTCAATATTTCCAATCATATCATTATTTAAGACTCCAATTATTTCCCAATTATTTTCTTTGGCATGTTCAGCCAGACCTTTTCCACCAAATAGTCCTTGTTCTTCGCCAGAAAGTCCAACATATATAATTGTGTTATCGAATTTGTATTTAGATAAGACTCTTGCTGCTTCAATCGTTCCAGCCATACCTGATGCATTATCATTAGCTCCAGGTGAATCTGATTTATAGTCATTAGGATCTGAAACTCTGCTATCTATATCACCACTCATGATGACAAATCTGTTGGGGTATTTTTCACCCCATTGTATAGCCATCACATTATTGATCCAAACATTTCGTGTTAATCTTCTTCCGTCAGCTTCAAAATAATTTTTTTGATATTTAATATCTAAGCAATTACCGCAGTTATTTGAAATTGATTCAAATTCTTTTTTTATCCATCTTCTTGCAGCTCCTATTCCTCTTGAATTTGACAATGTATCACTAAGTGTATGTCTTGTCCCAAAGTTTGAAAGAGTTATTATATCCTTCTTAATATTTTCAGCATCAATTTCAGAAATAATATCAAATATTTCTTCATGCTGAATCGTTTGCGAAAAAGAGTAAAAAGAAAATAATATTGATATGAAAAAAAATCTCATATCTAAATTTAAAAACAATATGAGTTATTGTCAATAATCATTTTTGCAATTTTTCTTTTGAGCTCTATTGGTTTTGGATAATTAAAGTATTTTGAAAACCTTTTTAATCCCATGAGTAAAAATTTTTGCTCATCACCGTCACTTAGAGATATAACTAATTCTTTTGCTTTATTAGAAATAAGTTCAACAGATTGATAAAGATGTAATTGAGTCATAGCAATTTGTCCTTCTTGCTTACTTTCACCAAACCTATTACAGTTTTTTTCAGTTCTTAAAATTGCAGATTCGGAAAGATATATTTCAGTCATAATATCTGAAATAGACATTAAAACCTCTTGCTCTTTTTCAATATCTAAACCAAATTTTTTCATTCCAGCTCCAGAAAGCATTAAAAAAATCTTTTTTAGATTATTAAGAATAATTTTTTCTTCACTAAAAATTTTTGATAAATCAGGAATTTCAAATGATGGAATTCCAGTAAGTTCATCTGCAACACTTTCAGCTTTACTAATTAAATCAACATGTCCTTTCATCCCTTTTTTAATAAGCATTCCAATTGCTACTAGTCTATTGATTTCATTTGTACCCTCATAAATTCTAGCTATTCTTGCATCTCTCCAAGCTGATTCCATTGGAGTTTCTTTGGAATAACCCATTCCTCCAAAAATTTGAATACCTTGATCAGCAATATTTTGAACATCTTCTGAAATAGCAACTTTTAACATTGAACATTCAATTACGTATTCTTCAACACCCTTTAATTCAGCTTCTTGATGATTTTTACCTGAGTCTTCAAGGATTTTAATCCTATCTTCAATATCTTTAGCAGCTCTATATGTTGCAGATTCACCAACATAAAGATCCGTTGCCATTATTGCTATTTTTTCTCTGATTGCACCAAATTCACTAATTTTTGAATTGAATTGAATTCTTTCATTAGCATAATTAGTAGATGCGTTAATTATTCTTCTCTCTGCATCTAATGCAGCAGCAGCTAGCTTAATTCTTCCAATATTCAATGCGTTCATAGCGATTTTAAAACCATTTTCTCTTTCTGAAAGCATATTTTCAACAGGTACTTTTGTTTCATTAAAAAATACTTGTCTTGTGGATGAAGAATTTAAACCTAACTTTTCTTCCTCATTACCCATTGAAATTCCATTATTTGGATCATTAGGAACTATGAATGCAGTTAAGTTTTTATCATCATCAATCTTTGCAAAAACTGTTAAAATATCTGCAAAACCTGCATTTGATATCCAGATTTTTTGTCCACTAATTAAATAATGACTTTTATCTTTACTCAATACAGCTTTTGTTTTTCCACTGTTAGCATCAGATCCTGCACCTGGTTCAGTTAAACAATATGCGCCAAAATGTTCTCCACTTGCCAATTTTGGAACATATTTCTTTTTTTGATCTTCATTTCCATAAAGCAAAATAGGCATTGTTCCAATTCCTGTATGTGCGCCAAAAGCAGTAGAAGTTGATCCAGAACTTCCTGAAATATAATCACAAACTAGCATAGTTGAAGTAAATGGCATACCTAGACCACCATATTCTTCAGGAACACCAACTCCAAGAAAACCTAATTCACCTGCTTTTTTCATAACATCAAGTGTTAATTGAAAATTCTTTTTTTCAAACTCTTCTTTTTTTGACCAGATTTCTTTGTCTGCAAACTCTTTTACAGCATCTTTCATCATTTTTTGTTCCTCACTAAAATCTTCAGGTGTAAATATACTTTCGCATTGAGTCTCTTTTACTACGAATTCACCACCTCTAGTTATTTCTTTTTCAATAGTTTCTTTCATTTTTATTTATAAAATTTCATATATACCTGCGGCTCCTTGTCCTGTACCAACACACATTGTAACCATACCATACTTTAGTTTTCTATCCTTCATTTCATTTATTAGTTGTACTGTAAGCTTAGCACCAGTACATCCTAATGGATGACCTAATGAAATAGCACCTCCATTAACATTTATTATATCATTGTTAAGATTAAGTTCATTGATTACTGCTAGTGATTGAGAAGCAAAAGCTTCGTTCAATTCGATTAATTGAATGTCACTGATTTTTAAATTCGTTTTATCCAAAACTTTTGGAATCGCTTTAATTGGACCAACACCCATAATTTTTGGTGGAAGTCCAGCTACGCTGTAATTAATAAGTCTAGCAATTGGTTCAATATTGTGTGTCTTAATGTAAGATTCACTTGCAATCATTACAAATGCTGCACCATCACTCATTTGAGATGAATTTCCTGCAGTGACTGATCCTGTGCTTGAAAATACAGGTCTAAGTTTTGATAATGCTTCAATACTGGTATCTTTTCTTGGTCCTTCATCTTGAGCGTAAGTATGATTTCGAGTTTTTTTAATAGAATTTTCATCTAAATAAATTTCTTCAACATTAATAGGTGCAATTTGTGAATCAAATTTTTTGTTTTCAATAGCTGAAAGAGCCTTTTGATGAGAATTAAATGCAAAAATATCTTGATCTTCTCTGTTAATTTTGTATTCTTTTGCTACCTCTTCAGCTGTTAATCCCATTCCCCAATAATAATCTTCATTTCCATCTGAAACGGTATTGTATCCAGGTACTGGTTTATATCCTCCCATTGGAATGAAACTCATACTTTCAACTCCTCCAGCTATAACGCAGTCAGCCATACCAGATTTAATCTTTGCACTAGCCAGAGCTATTGTTTCTAGACCTGATGCACAATATCTATTTACAGTTACACCTGGAACATCATCAATTTTTAATCCCATAAGAGATATTAATCTTCCAACATTTAAACCTTGTTCAGCTTCAGGCATAGCATTACCTACAATAATATCATCAATTGTTTTTTTATCAAATCCTTCAATATTACTGATCATGTATTCTATAGTTTCCGCAGCTAATTCATCAGGTCTTTTAAATCTAAAAAAACCTCTAGGAGCTTTACCAACTGCAGTTCTATAACCTTTAATTATATAAGCTTCTTCCATATTAATTTCTTAAGGGTTTACCGTTTTTTAACATAAATTGTATTCTTTCAAGTGTTTTCTTTTCACCACATAGTGAAAGAAAAGCTTCTCTTTCTAAATCAAGAAGATATTGTTCCGATACTAAAGTAGATTGTGAAAGATTTCCACCGGCAAGAACATTAGCTATCTTTTTTGCTATTTTTTTATCGTGATCAGAAATATAACCTCCAACTAACATCGAATCGGCACCTACATAAAAAGCGCCCAATGCTTGTTGTCCTAAAACTTTGATATCATTTCTTTGTATGGGCTTTGTGTAACCATTATCATGCATTTGCAGCGCAATTTTTTTCGCATGTGAGATCTGATTTTTCTTATTCATAATAATAAGATCCTTGTTTTTCATCAAATAATTTAATCCATAACCTTCATGTCCAGATGTAGATGTTTTGCCCATTCCTATATTTAAAAAATATTCTTGTAATAAGTTTAATTCAACATCGTTTTTCTTAAATTGATCTGAAGCTCTAAGTGCCATTTCTTTTGTGCCTCCACCACCGGGAATTAACCCAACTCCAACTTCAACAAGCCCAATGTAAGTTTCGCTGTAAGCTAAAATTTTGTCACAGTGAAGACATAATTCACATCCTCCTCCAAGTGTATAGCCATGAGGGGCAGCAACTACTGGTATTGTGGAATACCTAAGTTTCATCATAGTGTCTTGAAATAATTTCATAGCAAAATTTAATTCATCATATTCTTGTTCAATAGCCATCAAAAAAATCATACTTAGGTCAGCTCCAGCAGAAAAATGTTGTCCTTCATTTCCAATTACAATCCCATGGTATTTTTCTTCGGCAATTTCAATTCCTTTATTTAAACCCTGAAGAATATTTTGGTTGATAGAATTCATTTTTGAATTAAATTCAATATTTAAAATGCCATCACCAATGTCATTTATTTTACACTCATCATTTTTCCAAATAGTTTGGTCTTTATTTAAATTTTTCAAAACAATAAAGTTTTCTTGACCTGATTTTTTAACAAAATTTTCACTTGTTTTATCATAAAATTCAATAAATCCATTATTCGATTTGTAAAATGAATTTACGTCTTTTGAAATAATATCTTCAATCCATTTAGAGGCCTTTAAATTAAATGATTTCATTAATTCTACACCTTCTTTAACACCTATGTAATTCCATATTTCAAAAGGACCTTCTTTCCAACCAAAACCGGCTTTTAATGCTGAATCAATACTAGCAATATCATCAGAAATTTCTGGAACCCTGTTCTGAACATAAGCAAACATTTTTGCGAAAACTTCTTTATAAAAATCTGAAGCTCTATCACTCCCACTTATTAAAATTTTAAATTTATCTGCTCTGTTTTTAGCTTTTCTAGCCTGATTTAGGGTGTCAAAATTTACTTTTTTTTGTTCCCTATATTCAAAGGTTTTAAGATCTAATGATAAGATTTGTGATTTTCCGTTTTTATCAACTATTTTTTTGTAAAAACCTTGTTTTGTTTTACTTCCAAGCATATTCTCCTTTAACATTCTTTCTAAAAAATCTGGAAGTTTGAATACTTCTCTAGATTCATCTTCAGGACAATTTTCATAAATACCATTAGAAACGTGACACAATGTGTCTAATCCTACAACATCAGCTGTTCTGAACGTAGCTGACTTTGGACGACCTATAGCGGTACCAGTCAATTTATCAACTTCCTCCACTGAAAAACTACCATCCTTTACCAAATGAAAAAGACTTTGAATCCCAAATGTTCCAATTCTATTTCCAATAAATGCAGGAGTGTCCTTTGCTAAAACAGATGTTTTACCTAAAAATTTTTCTCCGTAATTCATTAGAAAATCAATAACCTCTTCTTTACAATTTGGTCCAGGGACTACTTCAAATAAGTTTAAATATCTTGGTGGGTTAAAGAAATGAGTTATAGAAAAATGCTTTTGGAAATCATCAGATCTTCCTTCATTCATCATCTTAATAGGAATACCAGATGTGTTTGAAGAAACAAGAGTTCCATTTGATCTGTACTTATCGACTTTCTCAAAAATCAATTTTTTTATATCTAATCTTTCAACAACAACTTCTATAACCCAATCATAGTCTTTAATTAGATGCATGTCATCCTCAAAATTTCCTAAACTTATTCTATTAACAAATGATTTATCATAAATAGGGGATGGCCTAGATTTTATGCATTTATTAAACATTTCATTTACAATTCTGTTTCTAACAACCTTATCTGTAATTTTAAGTCCTTTCTTTTTTTCAACATCATTGATTTCATTTGGTGAAATGTCTAAAAGAAGTACTTCGACTCCAATATTAGCAAAATGACAAGCGATTCCTGAGCCCATAATTCCTGACCCTAAAACAGCAACTTTGGATATTTTTTTATTCATTTAAAAATTTCTTTATTCTTTATTAATTTATTAATTCGATCAACTACTTGGTAAAAGTTCTTCACAGAGTCTTCTCCAACTTCATTTGTTATAGTCTTATTAAACTTCATTACTAGTTCCCTGGCATAGTTTCTAAACTCCATACCTCTTTCAGTTAATTTAATTAAAACACCTCTACCATCTTCAGGGTTTGGAATTCTTTGAATTAAGTTTTCATCCTCCATAAACCTTAAAGTCCTTGATAAACTTGTTGATTCCATCCCCATTTTTGGCCCAAGAGAGGTTGATGGAGTATCTTCTTTTGGGTTTAAGCTTAATAAAGCAAATCCAACTGCCATACTCCCTCCATATTTTGAAGCCTCTTCATTATACATTTTTGAAACAGACAACCAAGTATATCTTAATTCTTGTTCAAGTGTTCTCACCGACATAAAATAAATGTACAAAAATTTACTATGCATGCATAATAAATAACAAAATTTTTTATTTTAACCAGTTGTAAGCATTATGAAATGCATATACCCATGGAGAAATTTTGTTATTCTTCTGATTTTTAGGATAATATCCCCAGTTAAAAGGGTAATTTGCTCTTTCTAAATGAGGCATCATAGCTATATGTCTTCCATCTTGACTTGAAACAATTGCAGCATCAAAACTAGATCCATTTGGATTAGCAGGGTAGGAGCTTTTATGGTATTTACCAACGATATTATATTTAGATTCCTTTTTTTCAAAAATAAACTTTCCTTCACCATGCGCAGCCCATATTCCTAATGTTGTATTTTCAAAATTATTGAACATTACACTATTATTTTTGTTTATTGAAACAGCTGTAAATTGACATTCAAATTTTTTTGAATCATTATGATGCATTTTAGGGTGAATTTCAAGCTCAGGATAAATTAAACCTAACTCCATAAATAACTGACATCCATTACAAACACCTAATGAAAGTGTATCTTCTTTAGAGAAGAATTTTTTTAAACTATTTCTTGCATTTTCATTATATATGAATGATCCAGCCCATCCTTTAGCAGATCCTAATACGTCTGAATTTGAGAACCCCCCAACTGCAACTAAAAATTTAATATCATCAAGATTTTCTTTACCGCTCATTAAATCAGTCATATGAATATCAACAACTTCAAATCCTGCTTTATTCATTATGTAAGCCATTTCTCTTTCAGAATTACTTCCTTTTTCTCTAATTACACCTGCTTTGATTCTTTTGTCAAAACTTGGCTTAAAATCTCCATTAAACCATTTAGGAAATTTAAATTCAAGCTTATTTTTGTTTAAAGAGTTATATCTTTCGAAAGCTTTAACTTCTGAAGATTGAATAGAATCAAGCATATACGATTTTTCAAACCACTTTTTTCTATAATAATCAATATCAAATCTATATTTTTCATTTAAATTAGATATTGTTATGGAGTTTGATTTGTTAACTGTACCTATTTTTTCAAACTTTATGTTATTCTTAGAAAAAAGCTCTTCAATCTCTTCTTTTGCATGAATAATAATACCATGATTTTCACTAAATAATAATTTTAGGATATTATCCTCCTTTGATAAATTAATATCAAGCCCATAGTTATCTGACGCTAAACACATTTCAAGTAATGTAACTATC
>NZZF01000036.1 GCA_002702385.1 Flavobacteriaceae bacterium
GATTTTTCCTCAGGGTCGTGTTTAATCTTTCCCGCTCAAAAGTCAGGAGGCCAAATTGATCTTTATGTAAATTCAATGGTAAGAACAGTTACTACTAATAATGAAGGAAAAGCAACAGGCGTGTCGTTTATAGATAAAGAAGAGAACAAAGAATATAAACTGAAGGGAAAAGTAGTAGTACTAGCTGCATCTGCATGTAGCTCAGCAAGAATTTTATTAAACTCTAAGTCAAAACAACATCCAAATGGTTTAGGTAATAGTAGTGACTTAATTGGTAAATATCTTCATGATTCAACTGGTGGTGATATGATGGCTTTTATCCCAGAATTAATTGATAGAAAAATTTATAATGAGGATGGTGTTGGTGGTATGCATGTTTATTCTCCATGGTGGCTTGATAATAAAAAATTAGATTTTGCCAGAGGCTATCATATTGAAGTTTGGGGAGGAATGGGTGCGCCAACATACGGAACAGGCTTTAATGTAAATAATTTTAATAAGTTCTTTGGAATTAATAAAGCCGGTGGTTATGGTGATGTTTTAAGGGCTGATATGAAAAAGTATTATGGTTCAACTATAGGTGTTTCCGGTCGTGGAGAGTCCATAGCTCAAAAATCTAATTACTGTGAAATTGATCCTAATAAGGTTGATAAATACGGTGTTCCAACTTTAAGATTTAATTATCAATGGACTGATAACGAAATAAAACAAGCAAAGCACATGCAAGATACTTTTGAGGAAATTATACATAATATGGGTGGTATTCCACTATGGGGAAAACCTGGAAAAGATGCTAATTATGGCTTAAATAAGCCAGGCTGGATTATTCATGAAGTTGGAACAACAAGAATGGGTGATGATCCTAAAGAATCTGTTACAAATCAATTTGAAAGATTACACGATGTATCAAATGTTTATGTAGTTGATGCTGGGCCATTTGTTTCACAAGCTGATAAAAATCCAACATGGACAATTTTGGCTCTTGCGATGAGATCGTCTGAACATATAGTAGAGGAGTTTAAAAAACAAAATTTTTAAATTATGAAAAGAAGAGAATCAATTAAAACTATAGCCTTAGCTTCATTTGGAGCAAGTATGTTTTTAGAATCATGTTATGGTGTTAGCAGAGAAAAAATTAATCGTTCACTAACAAGGTATGAGTATGGCAGAACACCTGAAGAAACTCTTTACGATGATCAGCTATTTGCTCAAAAGTTTTTCACTAATTATGAGTTAGTTACCCTTGATAAACTTTGCAATTTGATTTTGCCTCCAAATGAATTTGGATCTATAAGTGATGCTGAAGTCGTTCAGCTTATTGAATTTATGGCAAAGGATATTCCTTCATATCAAGATCCATTAAGGAATGGTATCGTCTGGATTGACAAAGAAAGTCAATCTAGGTTTAACAATCCCTTTATTGATTTAGATGAATCAAATCAAAAACAAATTCTTGATCAAATTGCATATTATAATACAGAGGATAATATGAATGATTTACCTGAACCAGTTCAATGGTTTAATCTTGTTAGAAATTTAACTATGACAGGTTATTTTACTTCAGAAGTTGGTATTAAAGAGTTAGGTTATAAAGGTAATTTTCCAAATGTCTGGGATGGAGTTCCTCAAGATGTTTTAGATCAATACGGACTTGAGTATGATAAAGAATGGCTTGATAAATTTGTTGATCAATCCAAAAGGAATATTACTGCTGAATGGGACGATGATGGAAACTTAATCACATAAAAAAAGCCGCTTTGTGAAAAAGCAGCTTTTTTAATAATAATTTTAACGGATATTATTTCTTCGCTTGATAATCATAGTATCCTTCAACAGGAATCATTAAATGATCATAGCCAGTACCTTTAAACATTACGTAAGGTCCACCTGAATTGAAGTCAGTTGTAAACCCATCTAAAGAAGCAGGATCTTTTGGAAATAACATGATATGAGCTCCTGATTCAATCCATTGTCCTTCAGCAGCATCCTCTTTATTTAAAACAAAATGTTTTGTGTTATCCTCTCCCATGTCACCATGAAACATGTAAGAGTATCCATCAAAGTCAAGTTGAGGTACTTCTCCAGACATGTAAGCCATAGCCCATTTCATAGATTGAGCATCACCAACCATAGGCATTGCTTCATGCGGATCTTTCCATCCATTTTCTGGATCAGCAGGACCTCTTGGATTTGCAGCCATTGCAGTCCAGCCGTTTGTACCTTCTCTTAGTACGGTACCATCGACATCAACAACAGTACATTCAGCTGCAATAAATGAAGGAGCAGCAGTACTGTATGCCCAAATTTTCCATTCAGCTGAAGTATGAGGGCCTTCAGGTTCACCATTGTCACTTTTAGGAGCCTCAACAGTCGTTTGGCAGGCAGCAACAATAAATAAAGTTAATAAGTATACAATTTTTTTCATTTTTAAATATTTACAATAAATATAAAAAAAAACTCCTTACTAGAGGAGTTTTTTAGTGGTACCTCGCAGAATCGAACTGCGGACACAAGGATTTTCAGTCCTTTGCTCTACCAACTGAGCTAAGGTACCCAATTTTCAAGATGCAAATATAATCGTTTTGATAAATAAATGAAAAATAGCCAAACTTATTTACATTTGCCTTTCAATGAGTAATTTATTAATTGATATTGGTAATACATTTTCAAAAATTGCTGTTTTTGAAAATAATGAGTTGATTTATGAAACAAAGATTAAGATCATTGAAATCAATTTTATCAAAGATTTAATAAATAAGTACAAAATAAAAAATACAGCAATTTCAAACGTAGGTTCACCCAATAATGAGCTATTTTCAGTTTGTAAAGAAAAATCTAATCTATATTCTTTCACTGAAAAAATTAAAATGCCTATTACAAACCCCTACAATCATGGATTAGTTGGTGATGATAGACTTGCATTGGTTTTGTCAGCATATTCTGATTACCCTACTGATAATGTTTTAATAGTTGATATGGGAACATGTATAACCTATGATATAAAAACAAATCAAAACCTTTATCAAGCTGGAGGAATTTCACCAGGCTTAGAATTGAGACTTAAATCTTTAAGTTCAGGAACTTTTAAGCTTGACAAAATCACTCCAAAATATCCTAAGTTGCTAATAGCACATGACACGGAAAGTTCAATAAGTATTGGTGTTTTAAAAGGGATTCAGAATGAAATTGAAGGGTTTATTGAAAACTACAAAATTGAATATAATAACCTAAAAGTTATAATTTCTGGTGGTGATTCAAATTTTTTGTATGGTAAGATAAAAAACACCATATTTACAAATTCAAATTTTATATATAAAGGTTTGAATTTTTTAATAGAACACAATCAAGTTAATGAATAGATTTTTACTATTAATCTTACTAGTTTCTTTTTCAGTATCCTCTCAAAAACTAAGTTATTCGCCATACTCATATTTTGGAACTGGTGACACAGCTTTTTCCTCAACTGCTGAGAATCAAATGATGGGTGGATTATTAGTTTATTATGATAGTACTCATGTTAATCTCAATAATGCTGCTTCTCTTTCAAAATTAAAATTTGTGAATTATAGTTTAGGAGTTGATTTAAAAAGTACTTCTTTTAAAAATGATAATACTAATGAAAAGTCAACCGCTACAGGATTAAAATACATTGCAGTTTCAGTTCCAGTTGTTTATGGAGTTGACAGAAAACAACTTTTTTCATTTTCATTTGGTCTTAAACCTGATACATCTGTCGGCTATTTGCTTGAAAGCAACTATGAAGATGCAACCCCTCCTGAGTTAAATAGATTTGAAGGTGATGGTGGAATTAATACTGCTTTCTTGTCTGTTGGGTTTGAAGTTTTGAAAAATTGGGGACTAGGAGTTTCTACATCTTATGCTTTTGGAAGTATAAATCATTATCATTCTAAATTTTTAAAGGATATCGAGCTCTATACTAAAGTTTCTAATGAATCGTCATTAAGTGGTATCAATCTGAGTCTATCATCTGTTTATCAAACTAAAATATCTGATAAATTATTGTTGAAAAGTTCATTTAGTTACACAAGAGATTCAGAACTTAAATCAAAAAATTCACAATCTATTGCAACATTAAAACAAGATGGTGGATATGGTGGAGATTCAGAACAAATTAATCTTGAAGCTCTTGGATTAAAAGAAACTACTTTCCTTATTCCTCAATCAACTAGTTTTGGATTAGGTCTTGGTCAAGATAAAAAGTGGTTTTTTGGTTTCAGTTACAAACAGCAAGATGGAGGTGGTTTCAAAAATCAATTAATGAACCTTGATAATGTTGAATTTAAAAGTTCTAAACAATACTCAATCGGTGGTTTTTATTTGCCTAAATATGACTCATTTACAAACTATTTTGATACTGTAACTTACAGATTTGGAGTTAGATACCAATCTGGTGGCTTACATGTAAATAATGAGCAGATTAATGATTTTGGTATAAATTTTGGTCTTAGTTTACCGCTAGCTAATTTATCAAGTGCCAACATTGGTGTTGAGTTAGGTCAAAGAGGTACTAATAATTCTGGTCTAGTAAAAGAAAATTACTTCAGTATAAAGCTTGGGTTTACATTGAATGATCTATGGTTTATAAGAAGTTTATATAATTAAAAAAAAGATTATGAAATTTAAAGTTTTATTGATTTTATTTTTTTCGTTTAGTTTACAAATTTCACATGCTTCAGAAGATTGTATGAGCAATTTATCAATTTTTGCAGAATATTATAAGGTTAAAAACTATGATTCTGCATATGAGCCATGGATGAAAGTTAGACAAGAATGTCCTAAAATTAATGCTGCTGTTTATTCTTACGGTAAAAGAATGTTAGAACATTTTATAAAGAATTCTGATGGGGACCAAAAAGTTGCTTACCAAAATGATCTTATTAAGCTTTATGATGAGTGGTTAGTAAATTTTCCATTAGTTAAAGGTAGAAATATAACAGGTGAGATAATGTCAAATAAAGCACAAGCATTACTTGAGAACAAACTTGCCTCCAAAATTGAAATTTTTAACACTTTTGATATGGCTTATTCTACTGACAGAGCTAGCTTTGATGATCCTAAACCACTTTACAGTTATTTTAAAACATATTTTGAATTATACAAAGAAAACTCTGAAGGAGTTACCTTGTCAAAAGTATTTGATAAATATGAAGATATTTCAGAAAGATTTGAAGAGGTAATAGATGGTTATGCAAAACAATTAGGTGTAATACTTAAAAAAGAAGAATCTGGTCAACAGTTATCCTCAAGAGAAAAATCTTTAAAAAGAGCATATGGAATTAATTCAAATGCTTCTGTTACATACTTAAATAATCTTAATGCTATAATTGCTAAGGAATCTACATGTGAAAATCTAATTCCGCTTTACAGAAAAAATTTGGATGAAAATAAAACTGATCCGGTTTGGTTAAACAGAGCAGCAAGTAGAATGGACAGCAAAGATTGCTCAGATGATCCTCTTTTTGTTGAATTGGTTGAATTACTTCACAACCTTAACCCTTCTGCGAATTCAGCTTATTATTTAGGTCTTCTTAATGATAAAAAAGGAAATATTAATGAAGCTTTAAAGTTTTATAATGAATCTATTGAATTGGAGACAGATAATATTAAAAAAGCTAGAATTTTATATAAAATTGCTTCTAAATTCAAAAAAACAAATCAATTTTCAAAGTCTCGAAATTATGCCAGAAAGGCTCTAGAATATCAACCTTCCATGGGTGCTGCCTATCTTTTAATATCTAATCTTTATGCATCTAGTGCGAATAATTGCGGGAATTCACAATTTGAAAAGAGAGCCGTTTATTGGTTAGCTGCAAAAGAAGCAAGAAAGGCTGCTAATGTTGATGCTAGTATCAAGAAAACAGCTGTTAGAACAGCTGAGAGTTATGAAGGTAGAGCTCCTTCCAAAACAGATATATTTACTGAAGGGAATGCAGGTCAAGTTATCAGATTCAATTGTTGGATAGGACAATCTGTTACAGTTCCTAGTCTCTAATGAATATTAGATCATTAGTTTTATTATTAGCAATTATAAATTTTTCTTGCGAAAGTTATTTCGATGATGTTAAAAAAATTAATATTGAAGAATTAATTCCTGCTGGTAAAACTGAAAATTTTGTACTTAGATATACAGACTCTGCTAATCTAAAAGCAATACTTAAATCACCTTTAAATATTGATTACACAAATCAAAGTTTTCCTTATTCTGAATTTCCAAATGGAATCAATATAGAATTCTTTGATTTAAAAGAAGGATCAACTAAAGTTTCTGCTAATTATGCTATAGTTTATTATAGGACAAAGATTGTAAGTTTAGTAGGAAATGTAGTTATTGAATCTCCTGATAGTAGCTATGTCAAATCCGATCAAATTTTTTGGGATCCAGACCAAGAGTGGTTATTTACTGAAGAAAAAATCGTATTCTCTAGTAATGATTATAATATTAGAGCAGAAAAAATGGATGCTGATCGTTCCTTTAAATTATTAAAAACAGGTAAATTAGACGGTAGTTTTTTATTTGAAGATCAACAATAGCTTATGAAGTATTCACCAATTTTCGATTATATATATTTATTTATTGCAGTTTTTATTTTTTCAGATATTTTAATTTTTAAAAGCTCAGTATCAGAAAATCAAATTTTACTTTTTTTTGGTATTATTTCCCTATGCATGTTTTTTTTCAGAAGACATTACAGAAAAAAATTTAACAACAGAAAGTAGGTTTTAAATACTTATTTATTAATCTATATATTCTTTAGTTGAATAGTTGTATTCTTTCAACGATAATTTGTATTTTCGTTTCCTAATTTTTTGATTATGGCTGTATTAGGTAGTTTAAGAAAAAATTCTTTNGTTTTNATTGCAGTAATTGGNATGGCNCTTTTTGCCTTTGTAATTGCNGGAGTTTTTGATGGTAATTCTTTTCAATCTCAAGANCCAATAGGNGAAATAAATGGTGAAAGTNTTTCANTAACTGATTTTAGAAGACAAGTAGAGCTATNTCAGAAAACNTATAATTTTAATGATCTTCANGCNATTACTACTGCATGGGATCAATCTNTTAGAAATGAGTTATTAAGNCANGAAATNGAAGAATTAGGAATTGNNTCNGGAAAAGATCATCTAGAGTTTTTTCTTGCATCNAANCCAAATTTNAATAATGATCCCAGATTTGTAAATGATGCTGGTATTTTTGACCTTGATAAGTTNAGTAANTTTATTGCTGAGTTAAAAGACTTTAATCCTGAAGCTTATTTACAATGGAGNTCTCAAGAAATGGGATTNAAAAATCAAATNAATATNAATAATTATATGACTTTGGTTTCTTCNGGAATTAATTCAAATATTTTTGAAGGAAAAAATGAATTNTTAAAATCNAATGAATCNGTTGATATTTCTTTTGTNAGAATACCTTATGCATCAATAGATGATAGNTTAGTGTCTGTNTCAAACTCAGAAATTTCAAAGTANATNAAAGATAATCCTCANAANTTTGAACAAAAGGANACNAGAGATTTTAAATATGTTCTTTTTGAAGAAAAGCCNTCTCANAAGGACGAAAGAGANNTAAGANCTAAACTTTCTGAAATGTTAGTAGAAAAAGANGAATATAATCAAGTNTCTAAGTTAAATGANGTTGTNCCNAGTTTTATTACNACTACTGATATNGAGTTTTATCTTGAAGAAAATTCTGANATTCCATNTGANACAATTTATAGACCTAAAGGNTTTTTNCCGTCAAATCATGGTGANNTGATTTTTAATCTTGATAATAANAAAACCTATGGNCCATATGTTGATGGTGAATATTTTAAAGTNTCTAAACTTTTNGATAAAAAAAGAAATGGTAANGCAAGAGCAAGCCATGTTTTAATNTCATATTCTGGTGCTCAAGGNTCAACACCNCAAATNACNCGAACAAAGGATGAAGCTAGAAAAGAAGCCAACAGAATTTTAAGATTAGCAAGATCTGATTCAAACAATTTTTCAACATTAGCACTGGAGAANTCNGATGGACCTTCAAAANCTAATGGAGGTGATCTAGGATTTTTTCAAGAAGGNATGATGGCAGAACCTTTTAGTGATTTTGTNTTNAAAAANAGAGTAGGTAGAATNGGTTTAGTAGAAACTGATTTTGGATTTCATNTNATTAAAATTACNGCTAAGGAAGATTTAGTNAAAGTNGCAACTCTTGCNNTAAGAAATATACCNTCNGAAAAAACAAGTGATTCNGTATTTAATATAACTTCAAAATTTGAAATTGANCTTTCNAGTGTTGGNAGTATNGATGAAGTTTCAGATAAATTTAATATTGAATCAAAAACATTAAATAACATTAGTAGACTTGATCATGATTTACCTGGAATTCCAAACCAAAGAAGATTAGTNCAGTGGCTTTATAATGANGAAACNTCATTAAATGACTATCAAAGNTTTGATGTNTCTAATGGTGGATATATAATTGCTCAACTNATTGATAAAAAAGANGAAGGTTTACAGAGNAATGATCTTGCTTTAATNACTGTTTTACCAATTTTACAGAACGAGAAAAAAGCAGANATTATTTTAAAAAATAATAANGGNTTAAAATCNCTTGAAGAATTAGCTCAAAANAANAATACTGAAATTATTAATGTAGATGCTATNAATAAAAATACNCCTATAGTTTCNCAAGCAGGTTATGAACCTGGNTTAATTGGTAAAGCTTTTTCATTAGAATTAAATGANGTATCAAATCTNATAAAAGGNGAAACTGGTGTATATATGATGAGAGTTGANAAAGTAAATAACAGTTCTAATNCTCCAAATTCATTTANNCCTTATCAAAAGCAAATTANAAGTAAAANNAGATCTAATCTTGATTTTTTAATTGTCGANTCTCTGAAGGAATCTGCAGATATTAATGANAACAGATCTGCATACTACTANATGTTTGATATAAAGGAGTAAAGAAAGTAAAATAAATAAANNACAGTNACAATTACTTTTAATACTGTTCCNGTTAANACNCCTATTAAAGAACCAAACGCAGGTAATAAAGANCTTGATAAACTTTTATTTGTTATAATCTCACCTGTTACCGCTCCTAAAAAAGGTCCTAANATAATTCCTANAGGACCCAAAATAAATAATCCNATTAGAAGCCCTATTGTTGCACCAATTTGACCACCATTTGATCCTCCCAGNTTTTTAACTCCAATTATTGGAATTAAATAGTCAANTANTGAAATAGAAAANGCAATCAAAAAAGTTATTAATAAAAACCAAAAACTAAAACTTACATATGATGTAAAATTTAAAATTAATAANCCAGCCCATGATGCTAGCGGACCAGGTAAAATAGGTAAAAAACTACCTACAATACCAACAAGGCATAAAACAATTCCNATTATTAAAAGTAAAATGTCCATAGTAAACTTTAATACAATTTTTGTAATTTCATATGGGATGAGCCAAGTAAAAATAATATTTATTTTCTTTNTTCTTATTAATGCATGTAATTATAATTTTCAAGATAATTCAGTTGATAAAATAGAAATACAAACTTCNTGGAATAANACTGATGAATATCCATCAACAACTGATTGTGATAAGTTTACAGAAAAAAAACTAAGAATAAATTGTTTTAACTCATATNTATCGGACCTCTTTACTCAGAACTTANTGAGTGAAATAAAGAGTGTGAATTCTGATATTAATGACACTGTTTTAATTGAATTGACAATAAATAAAGAAGGAGTTATAATTTTTGATAAAATTTCTGGNTNTAATGNTGTTATTAATTCTGTNAATAATTTAGATGAAGTNGTGNATAGAATATTTNATAATTTNCCTAAAGTTTTACCTGCAACAAAAACTAATTTNGGTNTTTATGTNAGTTCTAAAATTAAGTTGCCAATAATTTTAAANTCAAATTGATGANNGGAAAGATAATTTTGGGNATNGANCCNGGTACAACNATTATGGGNTANGGAATTATATCAGTTAAAGGTGAAAATGTTANCCTAATTGATTTTGATGATTTTAGCCTAAAAAAATTGGATAATCATTATCTAAAGTTGAAGAAGATTTTTTCTTCACTAAGTCTAATTATTGAAAAATATAATCCAGATGAAATTGCTATTGAAGCTCCTTTNTNCGGAAAAAATGTTCAGTCTATGCTTAAATTAGGAAGNGCACAAGGAGTTGCAATGGCAGCTGGTTTGGTTAANGAAATACCTATAACAGAATATTCTCCAAAAAAAATAAAAATGGCAATAACTGGAAATGGTAATGCATCTAAAGAACAAGTAGCTAAAATGTTACAAAGTATTTTAAAATTTAAAGAGATTCCAAAAAATTTAGATTCAACNGATGGNTTAGCTGCNGCNATGTGTCATTTTTTTAATTCNAAAAAGATTAGTANTNATGGAACTAAATTTAGTGGATGGGCATCTTATGTNAAGAACAATCCTGAAAAAATNAACTAATTGGCAGGTATATATATTCATATTCCTTTTTGTAAACAAGCTTGTCATTATTGTAACTTTCATTTTTCAACAAGTCTTAAATCCAAAGATTTTCTTGTAANTGCTATTGCAGAAGAAATTTTTTTAAAATCTAAAATCAANAAAGAAAAAATTGAAACAATTTATTTTGGTGGTGGAACNCCNACATTATTNGANATTAGTGATTTTGAAATTATTTTAAAATCAATTNNTAAAAATTATAAAATTATATCTNATCCTGAAATTACNCTAGAAGCNAANCCTGATGATATNTCNCTAGAAANACTCAAAAACTTTAAAAATTTATCAATTAATAGATTAAGTATTGGAGTTCAATCATTTATTGATTCTGAACTAAAGTTGATGAATAGAGCNCATGATTCTAAAAAAGCATTNAAATCNGTTGAGGATTCAAAAAAAGTTTTTGATAATATTTCAGTNGACCTNTTATATGGCCTACCTNACTCTTCNGTAGAAACACTAAATTATAATATTAAAANTTTAACAGACTTTGATGTTAATCACATNTCATCATATGCTATTACTNTAGANCCAAAAACTGCATTAGAAAAGTTTGTTAATANTGGAATTGTTGTTCTTCCTGATGANAAAATAGTTTATGANCAATTNATGCATGTNAATAAAGAACTAGTTCTCAAAAATTANATTAATTATGAGTTATCAAGTTTTGCNAAGGANAATTNTTTTTCNAAAAATAANACTGCTTATTGGTCTAGAAAAAAATATATTGGAGTTGGTCCTTCNGCTCACAGTTACGATGGTCTTAATAGAAGTTGGAATATTTCCAATAATAAAANATATATTGATCATATCAATTCTGGAAAATTATATCATAAAATTGAAGAACTTTCAAAAATAGATCAGTATAATGAGTATATAATGACTGGTCTTAGAACCATGTGGGGTATTTCATTAAATTATATAGAGCAACAATTTGACTCACGCTTCAAGGAATATTTTCTAAAGACTGTAAAGAAATATGTTAATCAAAACTTAATAAATAAGGATAAAGATATTTATACAACCACAGAATCAGGTAGATTCCTGGCAGATGGAATAGCTTCCGAATTATTTATGATTGATTTAACTGATTAAAAATTAATTATTTACTATAAAAATTATAGAAATTTGTAATAGTTTCAATTCCATTGTAAAAGTTTGATAAACCAAAATGTTCATTTGGAGAGTGTATTGCATCACTATCAAGTCCAAANCCCATTAATATAGTTTTNACACCTAACTCTTTTTCAAATTGAGCAATAATTGGAATNGATCCTCCATCCTTCAATGCGTAGGGCTCCTTATTAAATACNGATAAATATGCTTGACTTGCAGCTCTATAAGCTTTTGAATCAGTGGAGGTAATATATGGNTCACCNCCATGGTGTTCAGAAATTTTAATNNTCATTCCTGCAGGAGTGATGTTTTTCATATGTTCTGTAAAAAGTTTNCTAATTTCTTTCCAGTTTTGATTACTNACTAATCTCATTGAAATTTTAGCAAAAGCCTTACTTGGGATAACAGTTTTTGACCCTTCATCAGTATATCCTCCCCATATTCCATTAACATCTAAGCAGGGCCTAATAGATCTTCTCTCAAGTGTATTAAAAGAATNTTCACCATGAACTTCATCAATCTCTAATGAATTTTTAAATTCTTCTAAACTAAATGGAATTTTATCTTTTTCTCTTTCCTCATCACTGTATTCAATTACTTTATCATAAAATCCTGGTATTGTTACNTTATTATTTTCNTCATGTAAAGATGAAATCATTTTNGCTAAGCTATTTATAGGATTAGCNACACTTCCACCATAGTGACCAGAGTGTAAATCTCTATTTGGTCCTGTAAGTTCAACTTCTAAATATGCNAANCCTCTTAANCCAGTTGTTATTGATGGAGTNTTTTTATCAATCATTCCAGTATCAGAAACAAGAATAATATCAGATTTNAGTTTTTCTTTATTTTCTTTTACAAAAATTTCTAAATTATCACTNCCAATTTCTTCTTCNCCTTCAATCATGAATTTAATATTACAAGGNACTCCACCNGTATTGTTTAAAACTTCTATNGCTTTNAAATGCATATACATTTGTCCTTTNTCATCGCAAGANCCTCTNGCAAAAATTGCCCCTTCAGGATGAATATCAGTTTTTTTAATTATTGGTTCAAATGGATCTGANTCCCAAAGCTCAATNGGGTCAACAGGTTGTACATCATAATGTCCATAAATTAAAACAGTTGGNAGANTNNNNTCNTTNATTTTTTCAGCATATACAATTGGATGACCATTAGTTTCACAAATTTCACANTTNTCTAAACCNANATTTTCAAATTGANTTTTTAAAAANTCTGCAGCNTNTCTNACANTTCCTTTATATTCNTTTACTGCACTTATTGACGGTATTCTNATTAAATCAAAAAGNTCATTTAAAAATTTCTTTTTGTTATTTTCTATATATGATTTTATTTCCATAATTGATGTNTTCAAATTTAGTCAAATTCAATTTTTTACATTAATAAAACATCGCTTTATTTTAATAATCTTGCTTATATTTGCTTCCGTTTTGCGGATGTGGTGAAATTGGTAGACACGCTAGACTTAGGATCTAGTGCCGCGAGGCTTGGGGGTTCGAGTCCCTTCATCCGCACTTTAAAACCTCAATTTTAATTGAGGTTTTTTTATTCTCTTTTTATCCAAATTTCATGAAGTGGATCTCCTTTGCTACTAAAGCCTTTGTGATTCCATTCCCCATCAATTAATTCAAAATCAAATTTTAATTTTAAACCTGCTTTAGAATTGTCTCTTGAAAAAAATTCAATATTTTCAGAGTAAACTCCATTTTTTGTAGTGTAGGTTCCTCCACCTGTTCCCATAAATTGTTTTGTTTCAGTATTATATGCTATCCACTGAAATCTTTTTCCAGAAAGCAACTTCATAGTTTTTCTAGGACCATCTACTGATCTCATTTGTTTTTTTCCATTTCTATATCTTCCAGACATAAGCCATGCACCCTCAAGTTTNCCTGGATTTCCATTATCTATTCTTTTCCATGTTCTTTCCATCATTGGAACTGTTATAGAATTCTTTTTTACAATAATTTTAAAAGTTACTTCAGATCCAACTCTTTCAGGATTTCCAGTATCAAACTCTACTTTTTCTGTTAAATCATCACCATTAAGTTCCCAAGTTCCACCATTGGTGTAAATAAATTCACCAGTTTCCGCATTGAAAATACTAATAGATTGAAATCCATTAGAACTAAATATTACTATTTGCTTTTCCTTTATTCCAGATTCATTTTCTTGAATTCTTTCCCATGATCCAATTAAACTTTGAGAATTGATATTCATTGAAAAAAGAATGATTGAAATGAGTAAAATAATTTTTTTCATACTGTTAAATTTTTAATTATTTGATTTGTTGCACCAGTTTTTCCTTTAAAATAATTTTTTATAATATTAGTTTTATTTATTCTAAAATCTTCATTTTCAANTAGTTTATTAAACGCTTCATCAAATTCATTCTGATTTTTCACAGATATAATCCCATGCAAATTAACTAGTTCAATAGACTCATTAAATTTCTTATAATTTTTACCAATAATAACAGGATTTTCAAAAACACAAGCTTCTAAAATGTTATGTAAACCTGTNTTNCCCATACCTCCACCNACATATGAAATTTCAGAATAACTGTATAATTTTTTTAAATCTCCNATTGTATNAANAATTAAAATATTNGATTTATTCAAATCATNAGAAAAAANANATACTNGANGATCAAACATNTTTTTNATTCTNTCTATATTANTNTTNGAAANATCATGTGGTGCAATAATCCAAAATATATNNTCCTTTTTANTNTTTTNGATGTAATTAACTATTAATTCTTCATCTTCTTNCCANGTACTTCCNAANACGACAGTTCTTTTATTCTTTANAATAGTATCAATTTTTTCAANTTNATTGTTGAGNCTTAATTGATATTTAACTCTNTCAAATTTCATACTTCCAACAATTTTTGTGTGANTTATATTGTTTTTATTTAGNANACTTTCAGANTTTTTATCTATNACAAAAATTTTATCAAAAGNTTTTAATTTNTTTNTAATCCAAAAATTAAAAGGTNGAAAATACCAATCATTATTTTTAAAACTNGNTTCTACTAAATAATTTTTTGACNCTTNNGAATTTAATTCACTAATGTAATTAGGCCATATTTCAGATTTAANAAAAATTGAAATAATTGGATTAATTAGTTTGANAAATTTTTTAGCATTTCTTCTTGTATCAATTGGTAAATAAAAAGTATAATCAANTTCACTGGCTCTATCTTTAAGTTTAAATCCNGATTCTGAAAAAAAAGTTAATACTATTTTGNANTCATANTTTTCTTTTAATTTTTTAATTAGNGGGANAGCTAATTCATATTCACCAAGTGANGCAGCATGTATCCATATGTGATNATTATTAGAATTTATTTGATTTGAAATATTTTTGAAAATATATTTTCTGTTNTTTAAAAATCTTTTAATTTTTTTATNAAATACAGNAATTACAGGTAGAAATAATATAGTAAGATTAATAAATATTCNGTATAATAAATTCATCATTACTAAAGTAATACATTTAGAAATAGTAAATTTGGCTTAAAATTTTTTTATGAAAAAAATACAGATGGTTGATCTTCAAACTCAGTATCAAAAAATTAAGAATGAAGTTGATANGTCTGTTATCAGTATTATGGANNATGCCACATTTATAAATGGGCCNATTGTAAATACTTTTCAAAAAAANCTTGAAGAATTTCTTAANGTAAAACATGTAATTCCTTGTGCCAATGGAACNGATGCTTTACAAATAGCAATGATGTCTTTAGGTTTAAANCCTGGTGACGAGGTTATTACTTCAAATTTTACTTTTGCTGCAACTGTTGAAGTTATTGCATTACTTAATTTGAAGCCTGTTTTGATTGATGTTGATTTAGAGACTTTTAATATTGANTGTGAAAAATTAGAAAAGGCCATAGGCCCAAANACNAAAGCNATTGTTCCAGTTCATCTNTTTGGACAGCCTGCAGATATGGAAANAATAATGCAAATAGCTAAAGAGCACAATCTTTATGTTATTGAAGATAATGCACAAGCTATTGGTGCTGAATATCAGTTCAAATCTGGAATTAAGCAAAAAGCTGGAACAATTGGGGATATAGGTACAACTTCTTTTTTTCCTTCAAAAAATTTAGGATGCTTTGGTGATGGAGGCGCGTTATTTACTAATGATGATGATTTAGCTNTTAAAATCAGAGGNATTGTTAATCATGGAATGTATAAAAGATATCATCACGATGTTGTTGGTGTTAATTCAAGNTTAGATTCAGTTCAGGCTGCAGTATTAAATGCTAAATTACCTNATTTAAANTCATATAATAAGTCTCGNCAAGACTCAGCTAGAAAATATTCNGAAGCTTTAAAAAATTGTAATGAAATNATGACTCCAATACTTTCAAATGGTTGTNTTNAAATCTGTGGAAGTTGTGATTGTCATGTTTTTCATCAATATACAANTAGAATNCTTTCNNATAGAAGAGATGATCTTGCTAATTATTTATCGGANCAAAAAATACCATTTGGGATATATTANCCAATCCCTTTACATAAACAAAAGGCTTATGAAAGTAAAGCNTATAGNGANGANGANTTTGNTAATACTAATACTTTNTGTGATCAAGTAATCTCTTTACCAATGCATTCTGAGCTAANTGATGAACAGATTGATTTTATTACAGATAAGGTAATTAAATTTTTAGCCTAGGGCTGATTTTGTTGTAGTCTCTCTATTAATTTTTNGAATCAAACCNTGTAANACTTTTCCTGGTCCNACTTCAGTATAATCCAAATANCCATCNTTAACCATATTATTTATTGTTTGAGTCCAAAGAACNGGNGCAGTTAATTGATTAATTAGGTTTTCTTTAATTTCATCAATACTTGNTGTTTTNTTAGCTGTAAAATTTTGATAAATTGGGCATGANGGATTATTGAATTTAGTCTTGTCAATAGCTTCTTTTAGTTCAGATTTTGCATCATCCATTAAGTTTGAATGGAATGCACCTCCAACNGGCAATAAAATACTTCTTCTTGCACCTATTTCATTAAATTTTTCACATATTTTTTTTACAGCATTAAATTCGCCAGATATAACAACCTGACCAGGACAATTAAAATTAGCAGCTGTTACATTACCATCAAAACTTTTACAGGTGCTCTTAATTATTTCATCATCAAGACCTAAAATTGCAGCCATTGTTCCATTACTACTATCACAAGACTTTTGCATTGCGGTAGCTCTTAAAAAAACAAGTTTTAATCCATCTTCAAATGAGATAGTTTTATTTGCAACAAGTGAAGAAAATTCACCCAAAGAATGACCAGCAACAGCATTTGGAGAATGAGATTCTTCCAATACAATTAGTTCTGCAATTGAATGTAAAAATATTGCTGGTTGAGTTATTTTGGTTTGCTTTAATTCTTCTTCACTCCCTTCAAACATCACATTTGATAATGCNAAACCTAAAACATCATCNGCTTCNTTGAAAAGTGATTTAACTTTTTNATTAGATTTATANANATCGNANCCCATTCCTGGGAATTGAGATCCTTGACCTGGAAANACAAAAGCTTTCATATATTATTGTTTTTTATCATATCTGATGAAAGTAAAGTCNTANGAGTGNTTTTCATCTTTTTTTCTTGCATCTCTCTTTACTTCAGTCCATTTATTAGAATCNATAGTTGGAAAAAAAGCATCACCATTAAACTCAGCATGGACTCTAGTTAACTCAATTCTATCGGCAATTTCAATTGCTAAATTATAAATTTCACCACCACCNATTATAAANGGTTGAGAGTCGNCTTTTGCNATATTAAGNGCTTCTTCNANAGATTGAACTACAGTNATATTNTCNCCAACGTAATCTTTATTTCTNGTTATGACAATATTTGTTCTATTTGGAAGAGCTTTTGGCATTGATTCAAANGTTTTTCTTCCCATGATTACATGATGATCTTTAGTNAGATTTTTAAAATGTTTTAAATCATCACTTAGGTGCCAAATAAGTTTATTNTCATTTCCAATAANATTATTTTCAGAAGCAGCAGCAATAATNGTTATTAGATTTGACTTGCTATAAAATGNTTCTGATNCNGCAATTATTCTTGCCTCANTTGAATATTCTTTTTTTAGCTCATTAATTTTATTNTTTTGAATTTCCATTAAAAATCGAGTCTGCTTTTTTACCCAATTTTTACCCAAAAACCTATTAGTAACAAAAACNTTAAATAGGTGAAAAACAATAATAAATAACCAGATTATAAAAATCCAAATAGACCATGAATAATTTAAAAATATTAACTCAGATCCTATATTCAAAAGATGATTTAAAACAAAACAAAAGCTAGATATAAATAAAAAACTAATGAAATGATAGTATAAAACTTTTTTTTGACGAATTCTCCTTTGAGCATTTTCTAGAAACTCAATTTGTTCTTGATCAATATTGGAATTANTTTTATTCATCNGTTGCAAAATTATAACAATAAATTAGTAATATTTGTTATTTGATGAGATTTATAAAGGATTACNATAAAATATATTTTGACAATGCAAAAATGGGTCCTATNTACTCAGAATTNCATGATTGGAGAATNTCATANGAGAAAAAATTATTAGAGAAAAAAAGTATTNTAAGAGATAATCATGAGNTTTTNTTTAAAGANCTNAAACATGATATAAGCAGTTTTTTTAATGCTGAAAAATCTGAAGTTTTATTAACTAATAGTTTTACATCTGGNCTTCAAAAAATATTATANAATTTAAATAATCANACAAAATTNCTNATACTCAAAAATGATTATCCTTCAATAGCTCAATCTATTAAAAACTTAAAATTTAATCCNATAGAATTAGAATATTCAATTAATATTGAAGAAACTATTGAAAANGGAGTCAATCAATACAATCCAAATGTATTAATTGTGTCAATGGTTCANTATATNGATGGAATTAAATTAGATTTTAATTTCATCAAAAAATTAAAAAANAAATACAATAACNTATTNATAATTGGTGATGGAACTCAGTATTGTGGATCTGAAAAATTTGATTTTGACCAATCTGGNTTTGATNCAGTAATTTTTAGNGGATATAAGTGGTTGTTTTCNGGTTATGGTAATGCAGTAATATTAANAAAAAATTTTTNTTATGAATTTGATTATAATAAAAATGATAAAGAATTAATTAATAATTCAATTGAGNGTGGACATCTAGATTTATTTTCNTTTGGAAGTCTTAAATTTTCTATATCCCTAATAANTAAACAAATTGATTATATTTCTTCTGAAACTGAAAGACTAAGTAAATTTATGCTGGATGGATTAAAAGATCGAAAACTTTTAGACTCCAAATTGTTTAGTAGACAAACTCACTCATCAATATTTAATATCGAAGACAAAGATGGAAAGCTCCATTCTTTTCTTCTTGAAAATAACATACAGACATCTCAAAGAGGAAATGGATGTAGATTGAGCTTAGCTTTTTATAATACAGAGAATGAAATCAAATACTTTTTTGAAGTTTTAGATGGTTTTTTTACTCAACAACTTTAAACATAGAAACTCCAGACTCTGAGTTACTACCATGATTATCTTTGGTGACTATTTTCCAATAATATGTTCCACCCTCAGAAATTGTATAATCCAATGTTGATGATGCATATCCGGTTCTTACTCTTGTTGTTGGAGGGTTTGCTGAATCAATATAAATATCATATGTTAATGTATCTCCTGTGTCAACATCGGATCCACTCCATTCAAATTTTATACTTCCGGCATCAACTGAAGATTCAGATTTAGGAGAAGTTAGATCAGCTGGAAATGGAGCATAATTTAAAGTTTGTTCTCCTTTTAAATAAAATTTCCATTTACCACTTTCTGCTGTTGTAGTAGAAGTATTTGACGATGATACTACATACCAAGAATATGGTTGACCAACTTCAAGCTTTATTGTAACTTTTGTAGATGTTGTAGTCTGCGATACACTCTGAGCTGTTAATAAATTTTTGATAATAATAGTGTAGCTATCAGTATTTTCAGATGCATTCCATGAAAACTCAACATTTTCTCCATCTAGACATTCTGTTTTGTCAGCAGGTGCAATTAGAGTAGTTGCCTTTGGAGTTGGAGGAGGAGGAGGAGGAGGAGGAGTGTCGCCGCCGCCACCGCTGCTTCCGCCACATGAGTAAAGTAAGGTTATTATAAATAGGGTAAATAATTTTTTTAAAGCATTCATTTCTTTACAAGTTTAGCAGTTTTTTTAACTGTTTTTGATTCCACTTTTAAATAGTACATTCCAGGTCTTAAGTTAGACACTGATATATCTACAGATC
>NZZF01000037.1 GCA_002702385.1 Flavobacteriaceae bacterium
TTTACAAAGTAAATCTTTAAATCAGCTTGATATTCGTAATCAGTGTAAAAAATCTTTTTATCTGCTTGATATTGATTTTTAACAAAAAACCATAATCCTGAATTACCTTTTGCTTTATAATCATAATCGACTCTATAAATTTTCAAATCCGCTTGATATGGGTATTCTACAACAAAAACTTTGAAATCTGCTTTATAAGAGTAATCAACAGAATAGATTTTTTGAGAAAATAATTGATTAACAAATAATGCGAAAAATATGATAAAGATTTTCTTCATATATTTAATATAAACAAATTTAATACCAATAATATGCATACTTATGAATGTGATAAATGTGGAATGTCAGTAAACGCAACTTGCGGAAAATGCGACACTCCACTAGTCAATGACCATTTAGTTTTAGATGATGGATCTAGCGTTCAAATTAGTAAATGTCCAAGTTGTTTAGGGAAAATTAAATCTCCTCAATGCTGTGGAGAGGATATGGTTTGCGAAGTTTAAAGCTTTAACTCAAGACCTTCATTTGCTACATTGAATCCTTTAGAAATCAGATTTTTATATTCATCTGTATCAGAGTGAAGTAATGGATTAGTGTGGTTTAAGTGGATAAAATATATTTTCCTTTTCTCTTTTAGTTTTAAATTTTTAAATAACTCTAAACTTTCAATTACAAAAGGGTGTGGAATCTCAGAAATATCTCTATAGTTAATCTCTTTTTCATCATAAAAAGTTGCATCAATTAAAGCATAATCAACTGCTTTAATTTCATCAATAATTGATTTTTCCCAAAGATACCATTTATCAATGTCAGGTATAAAAAGTAGTGTTTTATTAGGCCCGTGAATTTTATATCCAACTGTTTCAGAAAATTCAGCTCTGTGAGGAACTTCAATTGGTTCAATAATTATATTTGGATCAACAGAAAGCTTAGAATTATTGTTTATTTCTTTAATTAAAATATTTTTTAAAGAGACTAATTGACTCCATGGGCCATTATCTTCTAAAAATCTTTTCATCCTTGGCATTGCATAAACATTAATTGATTTTGAGTTCAAAGCCTCTCTTCCAAAATACATTAATCCAGTATAGTGGCCTATATGAGCATGAGTTAAAAAAATACCCTTTAAATCTGTCTTAATTCTATCTCCCATAAAATTTAGTTGTTCATTAATGTCTGGAGAAGCATCAAAAAGGTACGATTCATTATTTTCGTTATTGATTAACATGATCGATGTTACATATTTGTTTTGTTGAATGTTTTCGCAGCATGTTTTATTATTTCCTAAATGAGGTAAACCACCATCTTGAACAACTCCAAGAATTTTTACACTATATGTGGTTTTAGATTGACTAGGCGCAATCAATGGAAGAAAAAAAACAACTAATATTAAGGCTAGTCTAGATTTCAAATCAATCAAAAATGGCTTTTAATTCACTTGCATCTTTTGGCTTCATTTTACCAGCCAATACTAAACTTAATTGCCTTCTTCTTAATGCAGCTTCATATCTTTTTTTCTCAAGTTCAGTTTGAGGAATTAGTTCTGGTACTCTTACTGGTTTCCCTCTCTTATTAACTGCAACGAAAGTATAGATAGCCTCATTTACTTTAAATTTTTGAGGATGAGTTTTATTTTGTTTCCAAACATCAATAAAAACTTCCATTGAAGTATTGAANGCTCTNGAAACTTTAGCTTCNATTGTAAGTATACTTCCNTTTGGNACAGGCTCNCCNAAAGAAACATTATTNATAGATGCAGTTACTACNACATTTTCAGAGTGCTTGATNGCAGCAATACTAGCAACTTTATCCATTCTNGCTAAAAGCTCTCCTCCNAATAAATTATCTAAACTATTAGTNTCNGCAGGTAAAACAACATCNGTTTGNATTGTTTTNGAATCTTCNGGANATTTAGCTTTCATANTTTTATTCTATCTCAAAAATCCAAGCATCCTTATTNTCNGATTTTTGAAATTTTCTTAATGCAACTACAGCATCTTTTCGGTTAGAAAAATTATCAAAAGATACAGGTGTTAANCCTTTATCATTTAGTGGNAGTTTNGATGGNTTNTATCCTTTTTNNGTCAAAGTTTTAATTANATTCTCAGCATTAGATTGTAATCTGAATGCACCAGCAATAATATGATACTTATTTAATGTTTTCTTTGGTAAATTAATTTCAACAGCAGGTAAAACTCCAAAATCAAAAATTGCTTTTTCCAATTTAGCTATTGATTTTGCTCTAACTTCATTTTGTAAAGCTATTTCATTATTAAAAGAAATTTCATCATACTTGTTTTCCATAAAAAAGGTTCCAGCAATAATTGCAACAAATACAGCTGCTAAACGCATAAGCTGAGGAACACCACTAGTTCCATTATTACTCTTTATTTCATTGTATTTTTTTAAAGTTGAACTATTATAAGTTTGAACTTCTTTTTCAACTCTATTGACATATATTGGGGATANCCCAAATGATTCTACAAAATGATTTGAATCTAAATCTGGTTTAAAAACTAAATTTTCATCAACGTTGTAACTAAGCTCTCCAATATCCCTAATAAACAAAGGCTCCTTACTAATTGTTCTTTTCCAATTAACAACCTCACTATGAATTTGTTTTAATGCATCGTCATATGAAATTTTATTTTCTGTAGAAATAAACTTCGCTAAAAGACCATCATTGTTTTTTATTTTAGAATTAAAAGAAAGTCTCCTAGACGGTGGATAAAACTTAGATTCCTCTTTGTTGTATATTGATGGAAATCTATTAGCAATAAAACTTCCAAAATCAGGAATTGTTACACAGTCATTTGAGTAAATAAGTTCTTTAATTGCTTGACTTAGTTGCATAAAATAAATTTACGTTTTTTGATTAAAATAAAATAATTAATAGCCAAGTTTTGTTTTGACTCGACTCAAGACTTCATTCGCGGTAGCTTTAGCTCTTGAAGCTCCATCCANAAGAACATTATCTATTTCCTTTTTATTAGACATCAAATGATTGTATTTATCCCTTTCGTTTTTATACTTACTTAGTATAAGTTCAAAAAGGTCAGTCTTTGCATGTCCATAACCATAACCGCCTGATTTATATTTGTTTTTTATTTCGTCAATATGATCATTTTCTGCTATTAATTTGATGATTTTAAAAACATTGCAGGACTCATAATCTTTGGGTGATTCTAATGGAGTACTGTCTGTCTGGATAGTCATAATTTGTTTCTTTAATTCCTTTTCAGGAAGAAAAATATCAANAATATTGCCTTTTGATTTACTCATTTTTTCGCCGTTAGTCCCAGTAACATACTTAGTAGTTTCATTAATCATTGCTTCAGGAATAACAAAAGTTTCTCCATGTTTATTATTGAATTTTATGGCTACGTCCCTCGTTATTTCTAGATGTTGTAACTGATCTTTTCCTACTGGAACAAAATTTGAATCATAAAGCAAAATATCTGCAGCCATTAACATTGGATAAGTAAATAGTCCAACATTAACATCTTTAAGATTATCTGACTTNTCCTTAAAAGAATGAGCAAGTGTCAATCTTTGATAGGGAAAATAAGTTGATAAAATCCAAGCAAGTTCTGTGGTTATAGCAACATCTGACTGCTTATAAAAAACTGTTTTNTTAGTATTAAGNCCAAATGCAAGCCAAGCTGCTGCTGTAGAGTATGTGTTTTCCCTTAGTTCATTTGAATCTTTGATTTGAGTAAGAGAATGCAGGTCTGCAATAAACAAATATGATTCATTATTTTTTGATTTTTCAATCGCNGGGATTATTGCTCCCAAAATATTTCCCAAATGTGGCGTTCCTGTGCTTTGTATCCCGGTTAGTATTCTTGACATTATTAACAAAAGTAATAGTTTTAAAAAGATTAATTACAAATACTTACTTTTGAAGCGTGTTTAAACCAATCAAAATTTTTTTCATAGCAATTTGGAATGTATGGTTTTATATACTTGCTTTTATTGGTATTGTTGTTAGCCTTCCTTTATTATTTGTTTTTTCATTGAAAGAAAGTTATTACCCCTACTTCTATTGGGTTGCAAGAAATATATGGTCAAATATAATTATGTACGGAATGGGCTTTTATCCTGAAATTAAGTTTAAAGAACCCATTCAGAAGAGNAAAAGTTATATGCTAGTTGCCAATCACAAGAGTATGATTGATATTATGCTGATGCTTTCTGTTAGTAAGGATCCTATTGTTTTTGTTGGAAAAAAAGAACTTGAAAAGATTCCTGTTTTTGGCTATTTCTACAGACGCGTATGTATTTTAGTTGATAGGTCCAGTGCAGAAAGTAGAAAGGATGTTTATACAAAAGCAATAAAAAGATTAGATACAGGNTTATCTGTTTGTATTTTCCCTGAGGGTGGCGTTCCAGATCCTACNGTAGTTTTAGATGAATTCAAAAATGGAGCTTTTAGTTTAGCAATTCAATTTCAAATTCCCATAGTTCCAATGACATTTTTAGATTGCGAAAAAAAGTTTCCATACTTTTTTGCCTATAAGCATTTTGTTGGTTCACCTGGAAAGCTAAGAGCTAATGTTCATAATTTTATTGATACAAAAGGACTTACTCAAGAAGATAAGCAAATGTTAAAGAAAAAAGTATACAATATTTTATTAGAGGACTTAGAGTCTAACCTTTCTCAGAATTAAGAACTTCAGAAATTTTCTTTTCCAATTCTTCACACAATTCAGGATTATCTTTCAATAAATTTTTAACTGAATCTCTACCTTGACCAAGTTTAGTATCCCCATAACTAAACCATGAACCACTTTTATCTATAATCCCTGCATTAGTTCCAATGTCGAGAATTTCACCAGTTCTTGAAATTCCTTCACCATACATAATGTCAAATTCACATACCCTAAATGGAGGAGCAACTTTATTTTTAACCACCTTTACTCTAGTTTTATTTCCTAAAGCATTTCCAGAAGAATCTTTCAATTGAGTTGATCTTCTAATATCTAGTCTTACGGATGCATAAAATTTCAAAGCATTTCCACCAGTTGTAGTTTCTGGATTTCCGAACATTACACCAATTTTTTCTCTCAACTGATTTATAAAGAAAACTGTACAATTAGTTTTACTAATAGTGGAGGTTAGTTTTCTTAATGCCTGAGACATAAGTCTAGCATGTAATCCCATTTTTGAATCTCCCATTTCTCCTTCAATTTCACTTTTAGGAGTTAATGCGGCAACTGAATCAATTACAATAATGTCAATAGCTCCTGATCTAATTAGATTATCAGTAATTTCTAAAGCTTGTTCCCCATGATCAGGTTGAGAAATAATTAGATCATCAATATTGACACCAAGATTTTGGGCATAAAATCTATCAAAAGCATGTTCTGCGTCTATAAATGCTGCAATCCCGCCAGCTTTTTGACATTCAGCAATAGCATGAAGGGTAAGAGTTGTTTTACCTGATGATTCAGGTCCGTAAATTTCAACTACCCTGCCTCTTGGATAGCCTCCAATTCCTAATGAATAATCCAATCCGATTGAACCTGTTGGAATAAATTCTACATCCTCATGAACTGAATCCCCCATCTTCATAACCGTCCCTTTACCATAGGTTTTATCAAGTCTGTCAAGGGTCAGTTGTAATGCTTTTAATTTGGAATCTTTATCTGAGCTCATAAAAGGAATTTTTAAAAATTGATAACAATAAAAATACAATTTTATTTAGAAAAAGTGCTAATATAAATAACTTACATTTGCATTAAATTATTTGGTTAAATAGTATAGAAATGCAGCTATACAATAAGCTTAGTAAAAAAGAGAGACTTGACCTTATTAATAAGGCTGGAGAAAGAAGGCTTACACTCTCTTTTTATAAATACCATCAAATCAAAAACACAAAAATTTTTAGAAATTATCTTTTTATTGAATGGGATAAGCTCGATGTGCTTGGAAGAATTTATATTGCTCATGAAGGAATTAATGCTCAACTTTCAGTTCCATCAAACAGAATGATTGAATTTAAAAATTCAATTGATACTATTTCTTTTTTAAATGGTGTTAGATTAAATATTGCCATTGAACATGACAATGAAGCCTTTTTAAAATTAAAAGTTAAGGTTAGAGATAAAATTGTTGCTGATGGATTAGGTTTAAATGACTACAATTTAGATAAAAATGGAGTGCATGTTAATGCTGAAAAATTTAATGAGCTTTTAGATAATAAAGAGACTATTACAATTGACATGAGAAATCATTACGAAAGTGAAATTGGACATTTTAAAGGAGCTAAATTACCTGATGTTGATACATTTAGAGAATCATTACCAATTATAAATAAAAAATACGATAAGCATAAGAAAAATAAGAATATTTTAATGTATTGCACTGGCGGAATCAGATGTGAAAAAGCTAGTGCATACTTGATGAATAAAGGTTATAAAAATGTTTATCAACTAGACGGTGGAATTATTGAGTATGCTAGACAAGTAAAAGAAAAAAATATTGAAAATAAGTTCATTGGTAAAAATTTTGTGTTTGATAATAGAAGAGGTGAAAGAATTTCTGGAGATATCATTTCAAACTGTCATCAATGTGGGAAAAAATGTGATGAACATGTAAACTGTAATAATGAAGCTTGCCATCTTCTTTTCATTCAATGTGATGAATGTCAAAAAGAATATAATGGTTGCTGTAGTGATGATTGTGCAAATATTCACTCTTTACCATATGAAAAACAAAAAGAGTTAAGAAAAGGGAAAAAGAATAGTAATAAAATATTTAAAAAAGGGCGATTTGATAAAAGCATCATTAACAAAATTTAATAGCTTTATTATATGAGTTGTACAACTTGTAATTCTAAATCTGGGAACCCCAAGGGGTGTAAAAACAATGGTGTATGTGGTACTGATGGCTGTAATAAATTAAATGTTTTTAATTGGCTATCAAACCTAAATCCAATTACAACGGGCTCTCCTAATTATTATGAAGTTCGTTTTAAAAATGGAAGAAAAGAATTTTATACTAATGATTCTGATCTCGATTTAAATATTGGTGACGCTATAGTTGTTGAATCTAAGTTAGGTTATGATTTAGGGCACATTACTTTAAAGGGAGGTTTGATTTCTGTCCAAATGAAAAAAAAGAAAGTTAATCCAAATGAAGAAGAATTCTTGAAAATTTTAAGAAAAGCAACTCAAGAAGATATTGACACATGGATCGAAAACAGAAACAAGGAAGAAGAGGTGAAAATTAAATCCAGAGTTATTGCTCTAAAATTAGGCTTATCTATGAAAATCTCTGATATTGAATTTCAAGCTGATGGGAAAAAAGCAATTTTTTACTATACCGCAATGGATAGAGTAGATTTTAGAAAACTTATTGTTGATTTAGCTCGTGAATTCAGTATTAAAATTGAAATGAAACAAATTGGTCTTAGAGAAGAGGCTGGAAGGCTAGGCGGAATTGGTTCATGTGGCAGAGAGCTTTGTTGTTCAACATGGTTAACTGACTTTAGAGTTGTAACAACATCTGCTGCTAGATACCAACAACTCTCACTCAATCCTCAAAAAATTGCCGGTCAATGCGGAAAACTAAAATGTTGTCTTAACTATGAATTAGACCAGTATCAAGAGGCTCTGGCAGATTTTCCAAAACCAAAGACAAAATTGAAAACAGACAAAGGTTTAGCAGTTTGTCAAAAGCTAGATATATTTAAAAAATCAATGTGGTTTTCATATAAAAACGAAAGTATTGATTGGTTTGAAATAAAAGTTGAAGATGTAAATAAAATAATTGAGATTAATAATTCAGGAAAAAATATTTCCAACTTAGAAGAATACTCAATTGTAAGAGAAAATAAAGATGAAAAAGCTTTTGTATAAATTTTTGATACTTACATTGCTTATAAGCTGTGGGGGTGATGATAGTATTTTTCTTGATTATAAAAACATGACTAATGGTTGGGAATATGAAAATCCTGTTGAATTTAGTTTTGATTCACCATCTGAAGCTGTAAATATTTACATACTGTTGAGAACTGATAAGTCATATCCATTTTCAAATATTTTCATTAAATCACAGATTGTGAGTGAGAATAATCAAATAGTGGATACAATTGAATTGGATTTAAAGCAAGAAAAAAGAACTTTATTTAGTGGCAATAGTTTATCGCTAAATAATCATAGTTTCATAATTGCAAAAAATATAAGTTTTAAAAAAAGTAAAGTAACTGTAAAATTTAATCACGCTAATAGATTCTTAGACAGCGTTGATGCTGTAAAAAATTTAGATGGAATATTAAGTGTAGGTTTGTTAGTAGATAATTACCAAAATGAAGAATTATAAATTTCAAATATTTATTTTCTGGTTTATTTTTTCTTTGGGTATAGTAACCATGTATGGTGTTTTTTACCTTGCATCAATAGGTAAATTTGGAGAAATGCCTGACTTTAGGCAACTAGAAAACCCCAAGACAAATTTTGCTTCTGAAATAATATCTTCCGATAATCAGATTTTGGGAAAATATTATTTTAATGACAACAGGACACCTGTTGATTATGATGAGATTAATGTTGAAACCGTTAATGCTTTAATTGCAACGGAGGACGAAAGATTTTACAGCCATCCTGGAATTGATTTAAAAGCGACTGTTAGAGCAATTGTTTTTTTAAATACAAGAGGAGGAGCAAGTACTATTTCTCAACAACTAGCACGACAGCTTTTTGTTGGTGTTAGGTCAAGAAATATTCTTCAAGCAGTTGGACAAAAAATTAAAGAATGGGTTATAGCAGTTGAATTAGAAAAACAGTATACCAAAGAAGAGATCATTACAATGTATTTAAACATTTATGATTTTGGATACTATGGAGATGGAATTAAATCGGCTTCAAATATTTATTTTTCAAAAGAACCTATTGATCTCAAAATAGAAGAGTCTGCAATGTTGATTGGAATGTTACAAAACTCATCATTATACGATCCAATTAGAAGGCCTGAAATAACAAAAAAAAGACGAGATCTTGTCCTTATGCAAATGGCAAAAAACAATTACATAAGTGAAAAAGATAAAGACTCTCTTCAAAGTATTCCTCTGGAATTAAATTACACTCCACAATCACATAGACAAGGTTTAGCAACATACTTTAGATCATATTTAAGAGGTTTTATGAAAGATTGGACTGAAAATAATCTTAAAAAAGATGGATCAAAATATAATCTCTATGTTGATGGTTTAAAAATACATACAACTATTAACTCTAAAATGCAACGATATGCTGAGGAGTCTGTTAAAGAGCATATGATAAATTTACAGAAGGAGTTTTTTATTCAAAATGATACTGTTTCTTCCGCCCCATTCACTGACCTTGAAGAAGATCAAGAAGAGGCTATAATGAAAAGAGCTATGAGAAGATCTGAAAGATGGAGAAAATCGAAACTAGCTGGAAAAACTAATGATGAAATTGAAGAGTCATTTAATGTTCCAACCAATATGAATGTATTCACATGGGATGGTGATGTTGACACTTTAATGTCTCCAATAGATTCCATCCGTTATTACAAACATTTTTTAAGAGCTGGTATGATGTCTATGAATCCTAAAAATGGACATGTAATGGCTTGGGTAGGTGGTATTGATTACAGAAACTTTCAATATGATCACGTGATGTTAAGTAAAAGACAAATTGGTTCAACCTTTAAGCCTTTTCTTTATGCAACTGCCATAGATCAACTTAAGCTTTCTCCATGCGATATGCTTCCTGATTTAATTCATTGTATTGAACCCTACAAATACGGAAATCCAGAACCATGGTGTCCAACTAATTCTAGTGATAAATATGGTGGAATGAGAACTTTAAGCAATGCTTTAGCAAATTCAAAAAATACAATTAGTGCCCAACTAATTGATAAAGTAGGTCCTAGACCTGTAGCTAATTTAGCTCGAAATTTAGGTGTCAGCTCTAACATTCCTAATGTGCCTGCTATTGCGTTAGGAACTCCTGATTTAAGCGTGTATGAAATGGTTGGAGCATACGGTGCTTTTGCCAACAAGGGTATTTATGTTAAGCCTATAATGGTAACAAAAATTGAAGATAAAAATGGTACAATTGTATATCAATCAAAACCTGAAACNAGAGANGTTNTAAGCGAAGAATCCTCATATGTTACTCTCAAACTATTGGAAGGAGTAACAAAATTTGGNTCTGGTGCTAGACTTCGACATGATATTCCTGAAGATGAAAGAAACTATGTATATAAGAATGTAGTAACTGGCTATCCATATAAATTTGATAATGCAATTGCAGGAAAGACAGGGACTACCCAAAACCAGAGTGACGGATGGTTTATTGGTATGGTTCCAAATTTAGTGACAGGTGTTTGGGTTGGAGGAGAAGACAGGTCTGTTCACTTTAAAGAAATTGCATATGGACAAGGGGCTACAATGTCTTTACCAATTTGGGGTTTATTTATGAAAAAATGTTATGAGGATGAAGAACTTCAAGTTTCAAAGGAAGATTTTGAAGAACCAGAAGTTCTTTCAATTGAGCTTGACTGTTCAAAAGTTCTTCCAGCTGAATCTGAGAGTGATAAAAGCGACATCAATGATCTTTTAGGAATTGGAAAATGAAAAGATTATTATCATTAGATTTTTTTAGAGGATTAACAATTGCTGGAATGATTATAGTTAATGATCCAGGCAGTTGGTCTCATGTTTATGCACCTCTAAGACACGCCGAATGGCATGGTGCGACACCCACAGATTTAGTTTTTCCATTCTTTTTATTTATTGTTGGAGTATCTATTTCTCTTTCACTTTCAAAAAGAAAAGGCTCCTCTAATTTATATGTTAAAATTTTTAAGAGGTCTGCTATTATATTCTTATTGGGAATTTTTTTAGCTCTCTTTCCAAAGTTTGACTTTGAAAATCTGAGAATTGTTGGCGTGCTTCAAAGAATAGCTCTAGTATATCTAGTTTGTGCAATATTATATTTAAATACCTCGCATTCAACACAGCTTAAAACTGGTATTGGTCTTTTAGTTATTTATTGGGTTACCATGGCATTTATTCCTTTTAATGGAAATTTAGCTGGAACGTTAGATCCTGGAAATAATTTTGCTGCATGGATTGATAGCTTTATAGTACCTGGAAGATTATATCAAGAAACTTGGGACCCTGAAGGGTTTTATAGTACATTACCAGCAATCGCGACAGGCATCAGTGGAATGTTATCTGGTAAAATAATTTTAGATAATTCTAATTCTTTGAAAGACAAAATAATTAAGCTATTCTGCTGGGGAGCAATTATTTTAATTATTGGCTCTTTTTGGGATTATATATTTCCTATCAATAAACATATTTGGACTAGTTCTTACGTCTTATACAGCTCGGGGCTTGCAATGATTATTTTAGCAATGTCCATGTGGATTATAGATGAAAAAAAATATACTAATAATATCAAATTTGGATTGGTTTTCGGATCAAATGCTATAACTGCATATGTTCTTCACGGTATTGTTTGGAGGCTATTTCAATTTCCTGTTATAAATGGTGTTGGATTTCAAAAATTCTGGATGGATACTGGAACAAGCATTGGATTACCAGCAAAGTTCGTATCATTTGACTGGGCAATCTTTTACACTCTAGTGATATACTTTATAGTTTATCAACTCTACAAGAGAAAAATTTTCATTAAAGTTTAAAGTTCCATAACTTTAAAACAAACAATTAATTATGAAAAATTTTATTTATGCCCTTTTTGGGTTATTATTATTTACATCATGTGAGACTAATGTTCCATGTGAATGTCCAAATACTTCAAATGGATTTGTTTTTCCTGGGCAATCTGTTAATATAGGTTCTGAAGCAACTGTAGATGTTTTTAAAAAAATCGATGCTGCTTGGCTTGTAAGAGATTACGAAACTATGAAAGCTCATATTGCTGATGATGGTAATTACAGATTTTCTGATGGAACTGTTGCTACAAATGGAGAAGAGTTTGTTGCTAAAGTTGAACAATCCTATCAAGAAGACCTAGCAAATGGTGTTGCATGGGAATGGAACACAGATTATGCTTTTGCAGTTTATCCTTCAAAAACTGAAGATGATAACTGGAATGAAAAAGGTGAATGGGTAAATGCTCAATTCACAGGGTCAGATGGTTCAGTAGTTATTGAGTGGTACCAATTTGATGGTGACCAGTTAATTAGCTGGGTTCAAACCAAAGGTGAAACTATGAAAGAATAATTATGAAAAATTTTATTTATATACTATTTGGAATAATCATTCTTACAGGATGCGAGACTGCACCTTGTGAGTGTGAAGAAAAAAGCAATGGCTTTGTTGAAAGAACAGGTCAAGCTATTATGCTTGGAAGTGATGCTTCAGTTGAAGTTGTGAAAAATATTGATAATGCGTGGAGAGCCAGAGATTATGAAACATTAAAATCATTAGTAGCTGATGATGCTAAGCTTCATCATGACGATGGTAGAGTTTCTACTGGCAGCGAAGAATTTATCGAAGCAATTGAAAGTGATTACAATGAAACAATTGCTGAAGGAAATGAATGGGATTGGGTTATGAACTTCGCATTCGCTGTTAAAGTTTCAGAATCTGAAAATGAAGAGTGGAACGATGATGGTGAATGGGTTAGTGCTCGATTTACAACTGCTTCTGATGAGGTTTTTGAAGAGTGGTACTATATTTTAGATGGCAAACTTTCTTGGTGGGGATCTGCTAAAAGAGGGCTATACACAGAGTAGTATAAACTCAGAATTTAATTTTAAAAAAAGCTCATAGAAATATGGGCTTTTTTTAATTAATAATTATATACATTATAACACCATTATTGGCAGCACCATCTAAAGTAATAGTAATGGTATCTGTAGATGGAACTACTGTTTTTATATATCTTCCATTATCCCCACTTTTAAATGAAGCCGTGACAATTGAGCTTGAAGTAACTCCTGAAACAGTAAACGCTTGTGAGTCACTAGTACTCATTGTAACTGTTCCAAATTTAACTGCTGAAACTGTAGTCCCGCCTGAGAGGTTTATTCCACCGGCATAAACTGTAGCACCTGCATCTTGTGCTGCATAAACCCTTGTCACGTCAGCATTACCAATTACAGCATAATTGTTACCCTGTCCAGTTGCTCCCTTACCAATGACTATTTGGTTAGAAGAATTGTTAGCACTAGGATCTGCATCATAACCTATAATAGTATTATTTGAGCCAGTTGTAATAACATTACCTGCTCTATATCCCAAGGCTGTGTTATTATCCCCTGTAGTGTTTGAATATAAAGCTCTTGATCCCGAAGCTGTGTTATAATCACCTGAAGTGTTGAGTCTTAAAGCATAATATCCTACAGCTGTATTTTCGGTTGCTGCGATGTTTTCTTGTAAAGCTCTAGAACCTATAGCTGTATTGTAAGCACCTGTAGTATTTGAATATAAAGTATACGCTCC
>NZZF01000038.1 GCA_002702385.1 Flavobacteriaceae bacterium
GAAATTAATTTACCAAAGAAAACATTAAATAAGTATCATATTATTGCTGGTGCATTCAGATTACAATCTAATGCTGAGAATTTAATTAAAACTTTGACCCAAAAAGGATACAACCCATCTAAACTCCCACTAAATGATAAAGGGTTAACACCTGTATCTTTTGATAATTTTTCTAACCGAAAAGATGCTGTAGTTGCATTAAGAAAATTTCAAAAATCCGATAATAAGGATGCTTGGATTTTTGAGATAGAATAAAATTATGAAAGCTAAATTTCCGGAAGATTCAAAAACAATCCAAACTGATGTTGTTTTACCTGCTGACACTAATAGTTTAGATAATTTATTTGGAGGAGAGCTTTTAGCCAGAATGGATAAAGTTGCTAGTATTGCTGCTATCAAGCACTCTGAAAATGTAGTAGTAACTGCATCTATCAATAATGTTTCTTTCGGTGAGCCTGTTCCAAACGGAAGTATACTTACAATAGAAGCTAAAGTTTCTAGAGCCTTCAATACTTCAATGGAAGTTTTTATTGATGTTTGGAAACAAAACAAAACTCATCCTCAAAAATTTAAAGTAAATGAGGCTATCTATACTTTTGTTGCAGTTAATAAAAGAGGAAAACCAATAAGAGTCCCAGAATTAATTCCTCAAACTGATCTTGAGAAAAAAAGATATGATGCTGCGTTAAGAAGAAGACAATTAAGTTTGGTCTTGGCTGGCAAAATGAAGCCAAAAGATGCAAGTGAACTAAAAGCAATTTTTGAATAGTTTTGAAAATTAATTTCTTTTCTATCCTATTTCTTGTTTTATCATTGACAGGTTTTTCTCAGTCTTCAAGTTCCTATACATTAAAAGTTTTAGGGGTTGCACAAGATGGAGGAGTCCCACACTTAGGTTGTGAAAAAAAATGTTGTACAAACATTTTAAATCCAAGATATGTTTCCTCAATAATGGTTCTTAATGACTATAATCAAGACTCTTATCTTTTTGATGCATCACCAAATATTTCTGAACAATTGAGTTTTATGAAGAATAAAATATCAACTCATTTAAAGGGTGTTTTTTTAACTCACGCTCACATAGGCCATTATACAGGGCTTATGTTTTTTGGTCGTGAAGCAATGAATTCAAAGTCTATAAATGTCTATGCAATGCCCAGAATGAAAAAGTTTTTGGAAACAAATGGTCCCTGGAGTCAACTTGTTGATTTAAAAAATATAAATCTAACACAGCTTCATAATAAATCTATTTTTTCTTTAGATGAAGAACTTAAAGTTACTCCATTTGAAGTCCCCCACAGAGATGAGTTTTCGGAAACTGTAGGATACCTAATAAAAGGCCCATTAAAGTCGGCTTTATATATTCCTGATATTGATAAATGGTATAAGTGGGAAACATCAATTATTGATAAAATCAAAGAAGTTGACTATGCGTTAATTGATGCAACGTTTTATGATGAAAAGGAAATCAATTATAGGGATATATCAGAGATACCTCATCCTTTTGTAATTGAAAGTATGGAGCTATTTAAACATTTAGACAAAAAAGAAAGAAGCAAAATATATTTTATTCATTTGAATCATACCAACCCATTACTAAATTCAAGCTCAGAAGAATTTAGAAATGTTATGTCTAAAGGATATAATGTAGCAAATGAAGGTCTTGAGCTAAAGCTTTAGACTTCGCAAACCATATCCTCCCCACAGCATTGAGGAGATTTAATTTTTCCAAGACAACTTGGGCATTTACTAATTTGAACGCTTGACCCGTCATCTAAAACTAAATGGTCATTAACAAGTGGAGTGTCGCATTTTCCACAGGTTGCGTTTACTGACATTCCGCATTTGTCACATTCATAAGTATGCATATTAATGGTATTAAATTTGTTTAGATTAAATATATGAAGAAAATTTTTATAATACTTTTCACATTATTTGTTAATCAATTATGTTCTCAAAAAATTTATTCGGTTGATTACTCTTACCAAGCTGATTTTAAAGTTTTTGTTGTTGAATATCCATACCAAGCGGATTTAAAAATTTATAAAGTCGATTATGATTATAAAGCAAAAGGTAATTCAGGATTATGGTTTTTTGTAAAAAATCAATATAAAGCGGATAAAAAAATTTTTTACACTGATTATGGATACCAAGCTGACTTAAAGATTTATTTTGTAAAATATAATTATCAAGCTGGGTGGAACAAAAGTTCAAAAAAACATCTACTATATTAGAATCTCTTACCAATTCCAAAGCCACCTCGAATGGACGCTTCAGGTCGTAATGAGGTTACATTTCTTCCTGGCATTGACTCACCTTCGTTATTAGTCAAATATCTTCCAACACCAAAATTTATCTCAAAAGTCCAACCCTTTTTATTAACCCATTTTTGACCTATACCTGCACCTAAAGCGATGTTAAAACTCTTTTCTTCTTCAACAGTCCAGTAGTCAATACCTGGTTGATCTGGATTAGGATTAAAATTATAATACTCTACATCATATCTCATGGATGAAAACTTTGAAAAAACTTCAGCAAAAAATCCTGCCCCCCCAAAGTCTTTTTTATTAAAAAAATAGAATCTGTAAAAGGGTGTTATTGAAAATAAGTCAGCCCAATTAACAGATGAATTATCGTCTGATAAATTTATATAAACACTCGCTCCGTAAGATGAGTAAGGATCTTTAATTTTTTCATATGTTATATCAAAAGAGGTATTGGCAATTAGGTCCAATAAATCAACTTTTAATTCATTAGAACCTAACTCATTGAAAAGTTCATTTATTTGATTATCATTTTTAACTACTTCAACTTTTTGTACAGTTTGAGCGTTTATGTAAATAGTAGCGCTTAAAAAAAGTAAAAAGAATTTTTTCATAAGTATATTTATTCTAAACAGTACTCCTGCCCAACACTAAATGATTCGTATGTTTCTTTTGTGACTTCAGCCTGACCTCCCCCTTCACTGTTATTGTTATTGTTATTTCCTCTTGTTAGGGTAAAAAAATACTTTCCATCTCTTTCATATTTATCTACTATATCACCGCAATCATTTGAGTCACATGAAATAAAAACTAAAAAAAAGAGCAAAATAATTTTTTTCATTTCGCTAATCTACACAATATTCATCACCTATATCAAATGCATCATATGTTTCTTTTGAAACCTCAGCATCTCCAAGAATATCATCTGATTCACTATCTCCACCAAATGCTTTCATTGCAAAAAAATACTCTCCATTTGATATGTACTTTCGAACTATTTTTCCACAACTTTTATCTTGGCCACAAGAAAAAATGAATAATAAAATAAGACTAAGGAAAAGACTATTGGCTTTCATTTATAAAAGTTTAAATTTAAATAATATTTGCTTTTGTTTTGACCAACTTTCAAGATATCAATAAAAAAAATTTACATAACAAGGATTCAAAAATATCATTTGATGTAGACAATCACTATTATTATGTGGAGGAAACTAAAATTACTTTTTCTGTTAGTGAGTTGATAAATAATTACTTTCCAAAGTTCGATACTGATCATTGGTCTAAAGTAAAAGCTATCGAATTCTTGCAAGAACTTGGAGAACCTTATGATGATGACAATATTGAACAAAAGCAAAATGAAATTATAGATGAATGGGAAGCAAAAAGAAATGAAGCATCAGAAAAAGGATTGATTCTTCATGAAATAATTGAGAAGTTTTATAATCAAGAAAAAATTGATTCTATTCCTCACGAGTTTAATTACTTTAAGGAGTTCATCTCAAAGTATCCAAAGCTTAAGCCTTACAGAACAGAGTGGAGAATTTATAATGACGAATTAAGTTTAGCAGGAACTGTTGATATGGTTTATGAAAAAGAAAATGGTGAACTTTTTATTTTTGATTGGAAAAGAAGTACAAGACTTGTCAATGATGCAGGCTTATTAATGCTAAGTGATTTTAAGTATGCTTTCGATGAATTATCGCACGTAGCAGATAATAGTTTTAATAAGTATGCTCTGCAACAAAATTTATATAAGTATTTATTAGAGAAATATTATGGTAAAAAAATTAGTTCTATGAATCTTTTAGTTTTACACCCAAGATATCATACATATTTTCATCTAAAGATTCCAGAAATGAATAAAGAAACAGAATTTTTAGTTAGACAATCAATTGAAAAATCTCATTAAAATTCTTGAAATTATTCCAATTAAAATAACAACAATAATAAAGGTTAGAGCGAGTTCCAATAATAAAATAGCTAAAACGATTAAGCAAATACCTCTAATTATATTTTTAAAATTTTGAGGCAAGTATCCAAAAAAATATTTGTCAAAGAAATTCATGAGTTTTAACTAAATTACAATCCTAAAGTTATGAATAACGATTTAAAAAATCATTGGGAAAACATTTATTCAAATAAAGCTGAAAACGAAGTAAGCTGGTTTCAGACCGTTCCTAAAACATCGCACCAGCTAATAAATAAATTAAACCTTGAAAGTAACGACAAAATTATTGATATAGGTAGTGGAAGAAGTAGAATTTTAAAGATATTAATTGATGAAGGTTTCAATAATATATCTTATTTAGATATCTCTAAAGAAGCATGTGAAAAATCAAAAATAGCACTTGGTGATGATAAATCTAAAGTGACTTGGAATGTAGAAAATGTATTGAGTTTTAAACCTAAAATGAAATATAAGTTATGGCATGATAGAGCAGTCTTTCATTTTTTTACAAATAAAAAAGATATAGAAAAATATAAAGAAGTTGCAACTAAAAATATTTCCGATGGAGGGTATTTAGTTCTTGGAACATTTTCAATTAATGGCCCTAAAAAATGCAGTGGTTTAGATGTTTCTCAGTATTCAGAACAATCATTAAATGAAATTTTTAAAAGTGATTTTAATTTATTGGATTCATTTTATATTGACCATCAAACACCTTTTGATACAACTCAAAATTTCCTTTTCTGTATTTTTAAAAAATGAAGAATATATTTTTAATTTTTCTAATAGCTACTAATATCCAGTTTTCGCAAAATCAATTTGATTTTATAGATTTATTTAATGCTGAAAATAATTCTGAAGTTTCATGTTATAGGATTCCTTCATTAATAACAGCAGCTAATGGGGATTTAATTGCAGCGATTGATGAAAGGGTGCCCTCATGTGGGGATTTAAAATGGAGTAGAGATATAAATATTGTAATAAGAAAAAGTTCTGATAATGGAAAAACTTGGGGAAAAATTGAAAAAATTATTGATTATCCTTTAGGACAATCTGCTTCTGACCCATCCATGATCCTGGATAAACAAACAAATACAATTTTTTTATTTTACAATTATATGGATCTGGATAATCAAAAAGATATTTACTATTTAAAATATATTTCATCTAATGATCATGGTAAATCATGGTCTAATCCAGTTGATATCACAAATCAAATTTCTAAAGAAAATTGGAAAAATGATTTTAAGTTTATTACTTCAGGAAGAGGAATCCAAACAAAAAACGGTACACTTCTTCACTGTTTAGTTAATCTTCAAAANGGAACTCATGTATTTGGCAGTAGTGATAATGGAAAAACATGGTTTATAACTGAAACTNCAACCTCACCAGGAGATGAATCTAAAATAGTTGAATTAAGTGATGGCAGTTGGATGGTAAATTCNAGAGTNAATAAATTGGGATNTAGATATTCACATTTNAGTAATGATGATGGAAAAACTTGGATTTCAAAAAAAGAAGAAAGNATAATTGATCCCGGATGTAATGGNAGNTTAATTCGTTATTCNCATGGNGNAAAAAANNTATTATTATTAACTAATATCAACAATAAAAAAGAGAGAAAAGAAATTGTTTTACGATACAGTACAGACGAGGGAAAATCATGGTCAAAACCAAAAATAATTTACAATGGAGAGGCAGCATATTCATCTATGACAGTCATGGAGAATGGCAACTTAGGCTTGTTCTTTGAAATGGATAATTATACAAAAAACGTCTTTACATCAATTTCAATTAAAGACGTTTTATCTTATGAGTAAATTATCTTTTAAACAAATATTGTTAATTGGAGTTTTAATTGAAATATTAATTTTTTTAATTTTTTATTTATTAAAGGATAACATCGGAGATATATTCCGTTATTCTGCTAGATATTCAGGCAGAGTATCTTTAATTATTTATTTGTATTGTTTCCATCTTTTTTATCAATCTACTTTAACAAATGGTAGTTTGAAAAGACTAAAAGAGATGGTATATATATTTGGGGTTCTTCATTTAATTCATTTTTGTTTTTTAGCGCTTTCTGTTTATCTAAATGATCTACCAATAATACCTGTCAAAGTTACTGGTGGAGCGTTAGCATACTTAATGATTATTTTATATCCTTTTGTTATAAATAAAATTAAAAAGAGATCATATCATTTAATCTACTTCTACTATGTTGGAATTGTTATGTTGTTAACTTATGTGTCAAGAATTAAAGGAGACTTTATTGGAGCTGACCCTGAGTTATTTCATAAAATTGCATTTTTTGTGCTAATTTTTTGTTTTCTATTTTATGGAATAAAACTTTATAAGCACAGAAAAAATTTACTTAACTAAGAATATAATTTTAAAGATTTTTTTCTAATGGTAAAAAATCAATTTCAAGATAGCCTCCACTAGCATTATCATCAGAAACAATTTGAGGTTTTCCTTTTGTTATTTCAATTGAAGTTTTATGAATATGACCAGTAAAAATTCCTAATAAATTAGATGTATTAAATACTTTGCTATAAAAATCAAATGTTATTTGTGAGTGACCTTCTTCAGGCCATCTAGGACGTCTTTCTAAATTATAATTTCGGTCAGTTGAAGCGTTCCAATTTGGATTTCCACAGCCATATGAAATCTTTTTACCAGGTGCGTACATAGGAATATGAACTAGTAAAACTAAAGGCAAACCAGAATCTGCATGGCTAGAAAAAAATTCGAGTTGGTCTTTATTTATTTCATATGTTGAATTATCAATCGCCAAAAATCTAATTCCTTTTATATCGTAAGCTGCCATTAATGGATTATTACCTTGATATAAAGGAAGAAGTCTTTTATTAATCCAGGTATTTCGAAGTAAATCTAAATTTCCACTCATTCCCTCGTAATGCCAGTCATGATTTCCAGCAACATAAACATATGGTATTCCAGTTTCATCTAATTTGGATAGCACCCATTCAATTGCTAGTTCAGAGGGAAAACTAAAAATATCACCCACCAATGCGATTAAATCAGCATTGATTTCTTTTGCATATGTAAGAGTATTTTCAAAGCACTCATTAGGATTTGTTTTCTTTCTGTTTTTAAAATGTGTGGTTTGATTGTAGGCCTTGGCCATCCTGTTACTGTACTCTTGAAAAGGAATTCCTCTATCGTCATCCATAAATAAATGAGTATCTGCTATATGAACAATCTTTAATTTCTCTTTTATTATATTACTATAGAATGATACTTTTTGCTCATCTATTGTAACATAAAATTCAGAATTAATATTAGTTTTTTTACTAGCTCTTTGAACATTGGAAAAGGATGAAATCCCAACACCACCAAGTGCAGTTCCTTTAATAAATGATCTACGCTTCATATTTATTCTTTAATTACCATGTCAATACAAATTACAGAAGCCAGAATCAATAATCTAACTGAGCTTGTTTTTTCAACAATATCTTTTATTTCAAGGATGTAATTGTCAGCACTAGTAAACATTTCTTTGCCAATACCAGACCATTTTTTAGTTACTAACCCTAGCTCTTTATCATCTTTAAAAAACTTAAAATTCCAACCAACTAAATTGCCCTTTAGATTACAAATAATATTTCCAATTGGATCAAGAATTTCAAACTTACCTTTTAGTGATAACTTTTGTTTTAAAACACCAATTATTCTATTGTTTTCATCAAAAACTTCAACTTTTGAAAGAAATAATGTGAATCTCTTTTTTACTTTAAGAACTTTTTCACCATTTAATCCATGAATTTCAATTTCAAATGGTGTCATTCTTTTAAAGTCGTTAAAAAACATTCTAACTATTTTAAAGAAAAAATTTAAATTTTTTTCTCTACAATGAAGAATGATTTTTTTTGAATCAGGATCATAAATGTCATAATTGTTAGATGCTTTAAACATACCAACGTGTTCTTTAAATAGAAATAAATTTTTCTCTAAAATTTGATTCATACTTTAAAATTACAAAACATTAATTATAACTAATCTTTCATTAAATTATATATAATTTTAGCTACTATATGCTCGATTTTTTAATTGTTATCTTTTATTTTTTACTAATTTTTTTCATTGCATTAAGAGGAAAAGTAAAATCTAATGGTACTGCTGAGGAGTATTTTTTATCTAACAGAAATTTAAAATGGTATTCAATTGCGTTGTCAACAATTGCAACTAACGTTCAAGGGTATCAATTTTTAGGAATGATGGGCTCTGCCTTTCTTTATGGTTTAGCGCAAGCTAATCTTGAGATAAATGCTGTCCAAGGTATTTTAATTGCCACTTTTATTTTTGTACCCATCTACTTAAGAAATAAAATTTTTACTATAACAGAATTCATAGAAAAAAAATTAGGAAAGAAAATAGCGCTTTTTTATTCCTTAACTAATATTGCTCTTTTTGCAACAATAACATTAGGAGCTGCACTTTTTTGGGGAGCTTATGCTGCAGAGATGGTGTTTGGTGATCAACTTTCNTTTTTGCATTCTNATAGAATTATTAGAATTGCAATATTGATAGTAATTCTCGCTATTTTTTCAGCNACCTACACTTACTTTGGAGGTTTAAATGCTGTAGTAAAAACTGATATAATTCAATTCATAGTATTATTGTTAGGAGGAACTGTTGTGTGTGTAATATCCATTAATCAGCTTGGTGGTTGGGAAGAATTGTATATAAAAACACCACAAAAAATGAANCTTCATTTACCTTCNGATCATCCTGTACTTCCATGGACACATTTGCTAGGTCTCTTTTTTTTAAATATAAATTATTGGTGTGCAAATCAATCAATTATGCAAAGAGCCATTGCAGCAAAAAACCTANNCCATGCTCAATCTGGNTTGATGATTGGAGGAGTTATAAAATATTTTATGGCTATAATTATAGTTATTCCTGGTATCGCATTATACGGTATTTTAGGGGACTCTTTTACTGAACCAGATTTAGCTTTTCCTTATCTGGTAAAAACATACTTGCCAATAGGCCTCAAAGGAATTGTCTTGTGTGGTTTATTTGCTTCTTTAATGAGTACAATTGATTCAACATTTAACTCTTTAGCTACACTTTGGTCTGTAGATATATATTCAAAATATATTAATAAAAAAGCTTCTGACTTTGAAAAAATAGATTCTGGAAGAAAAGCAATTATAGTTAGTTTTTTTACATCTNTTTTGATGTCAATGGTTCTCTTATATTTAAAATTTGATAGTCCAGATTCTGCATTTACTCATACTCTTAATAATTTAAGGTATTATATTAATTGTGGAATTGTAGTATTAATTATCTGTTCAATTTTTTTACTTAAACCGAAGACAAAGACAATACTAATTCCTTTTGTTTTGACAATTCCAATTAACTTATTTATTCAATTGTTATATCCAGAAATAAACTATTTTTTAAGAGCATTTATTGTAATAATTTCTTCTTTAATTTTAGCATTTACTTTAAATATGAGGAATATAAAATCAATTAAATCTCTGTTTGTTTCCGCATCAATTAAAAATAAAATTTTAGGGTTGATTCTTCTNGCAAGTTTAATTTTANTTCANATTATTTTTCATTGACTTAATTCGTAACCCTGATTAATTCCTTTTTCAATAGCTGGAACACCTCTTANCATCCATACTGGTTTAGGAGCTCCCATTAGATAATGATCAAAAAATTGTTGCATCCTAATGTTAAAGTCTTTTCTATTTTGCATTTTTAGAGGCCAGTGTCGAGCACCATTATAATTTAATAACCAAGAGGGTTTACCTAACCTTCTNAAACTCACAAAAAACTCGATTCCTTGATACCATGGCACATGTCCATCAGCATCATTATGCATAATTAAAAGAGGNGTATTTATTTTGTCTATATTGTAAATGGGNGAGTTTTCAAAATATCGTTGAGGATATTCCCATGGAGTACCGCCAATTCTACTTTGGGTATGTTCATACTGAAATTGTCTACTAAGACCTGTATCCCACCTAATACCNCCAAAAGCACTGATCATATTAACTACNGGNGCACCCGACTCAGCTGCTTTAAAAATATCAGTTTTTGTGACTAAATAAGCTATTTGATATCCTCCCCAACTATGACCTTGAACTCCAATATTATTTGCGTCAACAAACCCTTTTTCTATTAATGAAGTAACACCTGGAATTACACAGTTGAAAGCGCTTTCACCAGGATATCCAACACGATAATGTACATCGGGATTAAAAATTATATATCCTCTACTTGTATAGAAGCTATAATTAATTGATGATCGTCCTGGGTTTGGAGCTCTATGAGTATGTAATCCATTTGAACTTTTTTCATAAAAGTTAACAAGCATTGGATATTTTTTATTGGGGTCAAAATTTTCAGGTTTAATTAGCATTCCTGTTAAAGGTTTNCCGTCTAGAGAATTCCAATANACAAGTTCTGCAGTNCCCCAATTATAATCTTTTTGCTGTGGATTGGCATCGCTAATNATTTTTTGTGATTTGAAACTTAAATCAGAAACTCTAATGTTTGGAAATTCCTCAAAAGATTGTCTAGTGAATATTACTTTGTTACTTAATCTAGCTTTTCTGGGATTAGAATATCGGAACGGTCCATTAACTAGTTNTTGCCCATTATTTTTTCTATAATGATATTCATAATAACCTGANTTNTTTGANTTCTCATTAAAAGTTGACATAAGAATATTTTCTGAAGTATCGATGAATCTTTTTTCAGAGTCCAGTGAAACAATCCTGTAAGTAGTTTTACTGCTCCTACCTTTAGTCAATTGTTTATAAGTTGCCTTTTCAGGATCAAATTCCCACACATCATAACGATCATATATAATAATACTTTTATCGTTTTTTGTCCAACCAGCAGAACCGTATGATCTTGGGTAATTTGGATAATCATTTTGTTCGTTATAAAATTGTTTTCCTTTTGTGAGTTCAGTGTATTTATTAGTTTGAACATTATAGGTATACCACGTGCTATCAATTTCATTGTAGCCAAAAGCATATTTTCCTTTAGGNCTAAATCTTGCTGTGCTTGNCAAACCTTTAATAGCCATTTTTGAAGTGCCATNNTCAATATTTATAATCGCTAAGTCATTTGCAGAAAACAGACCTGTCCATTGTGAACTTAGCTGGTATGGTTCCCTTGTACTTATTAGTGCATAGTCACCATTTCCTTCATCAGCTAAAATTGCATTCGGAAAATCTTCAGTTTCTATTTGGATTATTCTCTTATCTTTTAAATGAAAGGCAGTTTGATATGATTTATTCTTATCATTTTTTAGTTGTTTTTCTTGTATTGTATATAGTCTTGGTTCATCATAAGTCCAGACTTCAACGTTAACAATTTCTTCATCTAAAAGTAATGTGTCTTGAAATATTTCAGGACGTGCTAATCCAAAATAAAGTNTACTTTCATCTTTTGAAAAAGATANNGAACCGTTAGATGACACATTAAATCCTTTGGGTGAATTTTCTTTATTTGCTATTAATTCAGCTTTGTCAAAATTTGAATTCCAGCTATAAAGCTCATNTGGTCTTTGTTGAACTTTACTAGAATCAGCATCGATTATAAAGCCCAGGTTTTTACCTGAGTCGCTTAAGTTTAGTTTATAATATTTTGTTTTTTTATGAGAACTAAACACAAGTTTAGTTTCATTCTTTTTTAAGTCTTTAACATATACACCTGNTTCATAAGANCCATTNANTCCNGTGGTTGAATAAGCTANAGTTTGATTCTTTTTTGCAAAAGTATAATTAGTAACAAAGTGAATTGTATCCTCAACAGAAGNTTCTAAATTTCTAATTACAAGAGGATATCCNTTTATGGCACTAGGTTTTTTAACTTTCTTTTTNGATTTAGTAGTATCATTACTCTTTTNAGATTTTTTTANATCATAATGATATGCCACATATCCAGACCATTTTTCTGGAACCCTGTAAGATTTTATATTTGGGATTTTATTTAGGATATTATTTTGCAGATTATAAATAGCTAAAGTATCCATTGGCATTTTATCCTTCTTTACTTTTCTTCTTTTCATTTCAACAATACTATCTTTCCAGGCCTTTACACTAAATACAACAAATTTGGAATCATATGTAAATCGATTATTTTCTGATCTATCATGCTTAAAAATTAAATTTCCTTTATCATCTTTAATTTTTAGCTCACTATCCTTTTCACCTTTAACAACAGAGTAAATTATATAATCCCCATTAGAGCTAATATTTGATCGTTGAATTGAATTCCAAATATCGAAGTCTGGATGATCCAATACTTTTTTTTGTCCAAATAAATTAACACTCATTAAAACGATTAAGTAGCAAAATAGATTTTTCATAGTTATACTAATTTAATAATTATAATAAATTGATAATTAACTAGTGATATTTCATTTGTATAATTTCATAACTTTAACTTAATACCCAAAATATATTATGATGAAAAAAATTTTAATGACTACTATATTAATTTTTATTATTGCACTTTATTCTTGTGATTCAAATTCAAGTAAAAACATCTCTGATTCAGTTTTTCATAATAATGAACTTATAAGTATGGTTTACATGAAATCAAACAATAAAACTGAAAAAGAAATTGATGATTTTTCAGATTATTATCAAAAAAGAATGAATGAGCTGGAGCCTAATGTTTTGTCTTGGAAATTCTTTAAATCACAAAATGGACAGATAACTCTTTTGGAAAGATATATAGATGAAGCAGCTATTTTTAATCACATAGAAAACGTCTCTGAAGGAAAACCTATGGAGCAAGATTTTATAAAATTTTTAGATCATTTTTTAATTGATTCAATAGAGTATTATGGTAAAACCAGTCAAGACTTTAAAGATACCATTGAAACATTTGGCTTCCCAATCAGCTATAAAGAACTAATTTCAGGATTTAGTAAATAATCATTTATGAAGAGGGTTCTATTTTCTTTATTTGTTCAAATAATTAATTGTCATTTATTAACTTTATTAGCTAACCAAAAATTATAATGAAAAAATTTAAAATTTATATTTTTCTAATTGCGATGATGTTATTCGCATGTAATGAAAACACAAAAAAAATTGATAACCCAATAGAAAAATTTCAAAGTGACTTAATTGCTGAGGGCACTACTGGATCAAATGTGGCTAAAGTTTTTAAAAATGGTGAGGTAATTTATGACCAAGTTGTAAATTCTGGAGCAAGTGGGGATAAAGATATTGACTCAAATACTATTTTTCCTATTTGGTCAATGTCTAAAACTGTAACTACTGTAGGTATGATGATACTTTTAGATCGAGGTCTTTATAATTTAGACGATAATGTTTCTGATTATCTTCCAGAGTACTCTAATCTTAACTGTAAAGGTGATGATGGAATATATCCATGTGAGAAAAAATTAAAAATCACTCATTTACTATCACACAGGTCTGGATTTACATATTATGCCAAAAATGGTTCTAATTGGATAGCATCACTTACCACGGATTTGTATCCTGCTGTAGCTGATCCTGTTAGGTTTAATAATCTCGATGATTTTTCTAAAGCGGTAGCTAAAATTCCGCTTGATTTTGAACCTGGAGAAATGTATACTTATGGTATTAATCAAGCAATTCTAGGAAGGTTAATTGAAGTTATAAGTGGACAAAGTTTTTACTCATTTTTGAAAGAAAACATTTTTGATAAACTTGCAATGAATGATACAAAATTTCATTTAACAGATGAAGACAGAGAAAGGTTTCAGCCTTTAAGAGTTAATATTAAACCAAACACAGACTTTAATCCATCTGATTTTTATCTTGATGGTTATACTACTGCCATGGATGGTTATCCATATAGCGAAGACAGTCAAGCTCATTTTGGAGGTGAAGGATTAGTTTCTACTATGTCAGATTTTTCTAAGTTTTGTGAAATGCTAGTAAATGATGGCACTTATAATGGAGAAAAAATTGTTTCAAGTGATGGAATAAAAATTATGACTGGTAAATATTCAAATGCCTACCCTGATCCAAGTGAGCCAAATGCTTTTCCATTTTTAGAAGGATACTATTATGGTTTTACTTTTAGTGTTTTGGAGAACACGGAAGCCTATGGTTCTGGAGCTCCAAATGGAATTTATGGATGGTCTGGATATCATAATACTTGGTATTGGATCGACCCTGTAAATAAGCTATATGCTTTATTCATGTCAAACTCTATAAATCCTGATTTTAGTATTTTAAAAAATTTTCAAACAGCAACTTATAAATTCATAAAATGAAAACAAAAATTATATATATCGCAGTTACAACAATTCTTTTATTTGGATGTGTTGACACAAAACAAAAACTTGGTTATGAAGCTGAGTACGAAAATGAAGTTGATATCTATGTTGGAGATGTGAAATCTACAGACGTAATTAGAAAATGGTTTGATTCCTACAACGCCAGGGATTTAGAAACAGTTTCTAGTATTGAACATGATGATGTAGTATTATATGCTCCCAATGGAATGATTATTAATGGAAGTGATGAACACACCAAACTTGCAGAGCAATTTCTATCGGCTTATCCAAATGCCAAATGGGAAATACTTTGGTCAATTTCATCTGACATTGCATTTAACACAAAACCCTCTGAAAACTGGGTCACTACATGCGTAACTGTTAGTTATGGCGAAGGGGATGAGGCTACAACTTTGCAAAGAATTATTGATGCTCAAATTGTGGAAGGTAAGATCAAGTTGGTTTATGGATATGAAAGAACCGTCTCTAAAGAAGAAGCTGAACAAAATAAAATTCAAATTTATGATAGCTCAATCACTGAAATAATAGATGTTAATGCTGAAATTGAAGAACTTGCAGATTCAATTATGATTCCTGAGGGTCCTGTGTGGGACGATTCATCAAAGTCACTTCTTTTTGTTGATGTGATGAACAATAAACTATTCAAATGGAATGAAGAAAATGGAGCTTCAGAATATATTTCACCAAGTGGTAATACTGGATATGCGCCAAACTTAGGACAAGGCCTTTTAGGAGCTAATGGCTTAGCAATTGACAGTGAAGGAAATATTATAGTTTGCCAACATGGTGATAGGAGATTAGCTAAAGTTTCAAATTCTAGCTCTAATGAGCCAACTTTTGAAACTGTTGTTGATAATTTTGAAGGAGACGCTTTTAACAGTCCTAATGATTTAGCAATTTCTAACGATGGCTCAATCTATTTTAGTGATCCTGCTTTTGGATTTTTTGATTTAAATTCCTATCAGTTTGTAGATTCTGATTTGAAAGGCCTGGATTTTAATGGAATATATAAATACAGCCCAGAAACAGAAAAAGCTGAATTAATTACTAAAGATATTGACTTACCTAACGGATTAGCATTATCCCCCGATGAAAAAACATTATATGTTAATAAGATGGGAATGCTGGATTCAAACCCACAAATAATAAAAATAAATCTGGAAACAAATGAGTCTGAAACATTTTTTGAAGGGAAAGAATTGGCCGCTAAGTTTGAAGGAAATTTTGATGGAATGAAAGTTCACTCCAGCGGTAACATATTCACAACTGGACCGGGTGGTATTTTAGTTATTTCACCTGATGGAAAATTAAAAGCTAAGCTAAACTTTGGACATTCCACTAACTGTGCGTTTGATACAAATGAAGAATATTTATATGTTACAGGCTTTATTAATAATCAAAAAGTATATAGACTTAAATTGAAATAATTCTTTCTCAAATTTTTAAAAGATTAGATAATTAACCTATAATTAACAGTATTTAATTATTATTTTAATAGTATTGCTACCTAAAAATTAATCAATATGAACAAAATTAAATTTATTCTATTATCAATTTTGATTGTAGGATGTGCTGGAACAGAAACTAAAAATTCCGAACCAAATATGGAATATGGAGGTTGGTCAGGAGTTTCAAGTGATTCTAGTAAAGAATCAATGATGACAAGAGAATTGATGAACGCATACATTGCTAATCAATTTGATGATGCTGCTTACATGATGGCAGAAGATGGAGCATTTTATTTCAACTCTGCTCAAGTATCAAAAGAAGAATGGGTTGCTGCTGGAGCTTTACACCACTCTTTATTTGATGATATTTCCAACAGTAAAATTCAACCTGCTATTGTTACCACCTCGACTTACGATAATGGTGCCGTATGGTCTCAAGCATGGTTCTGGTGGACAGCAACGGGTAAAACAACAGGTACAGAAATTCAAATTCCTGTTCATCATGCTTTTAAATTTGAAAACGAAAAAATTGTTGAAGTATATCACTTCTTTGATCCTACTTTATTGGATGCTGAAGTTGCTGCATCAACTGAATAATTAAAACTTAAACTATAAAATTATAAAAATGAAAAATTTACTATTTATTCTGACAATGGTTTTTGCATTTACATTAAATGCAAATATCAATTCAAACGATTTTGACAAGCTAAAAAAACTTGAAGGTAAGTGGTTTGGGATGTTAGAAAGAACTGATGGAACCTCTGACATGTTAAACCTTGAGTATAGCATAACTTCAAATGGAAGTGCTCTTTTAGAGGAAAGCAATACTGGAGGAGTAGAAATGTTGAGCATATTCAATAATCATAATGATGAAGTGCTCATAACTCATTATTGTGGGCTTCAAAATAAGCCTATTTTAAATCTTGTAGGTTCCTCTGATGGGACATTTAAATTTAAGACAGATGCAAAAAGAAGTGGTTTATCCAGAGATAAAGAAAATTTTGTAGATACATGGACTATTTCTGTAAGTGAGGATGGTCAGGAAATGCACTATGAATATACTGTAATTGGTCCTGATGGAGCTACACTTACTGCTACAGCTAAACTTAAGAGAATGAGTTAATGCTATTAATCTAAATTGTTTAATAGAAGCCCTCTATTTTAGAGGGTTTTTTATTTTATATCAAATTTATATTGTACTTCACCAAAACTCTTTTTTATTTTTCTGTTTATGATTACTTCAATTTTTTTTGAAAGTTTTGGCACAAAAACCTGGTAGTTGGTTCTAAAGTTTGTTTTTGTATCTATGGTGAAGTTTACGGATTTTACTTCACTATTATTGAACAAGTAAAAGTTAGTTGACATTAGATTTAGCTTCGATATATTATTCTCACCTCTAAATGAAATAATTTTCTTTTTGACCTTATTATTCTTTGCTAATACCCATTCAGATTTAAAATTTCCAAAAATTCTTAAAGGTTTATCTTGATTCTCAAGAACAGATTTAATCACAATCAATTTAATTTCTTCAGATAAGTTATAATATTCAGAATTATTAATTCTAATGTTATCAAAAGTTAGTTTCTCTAATTCTAAGCCTGTTGTTAATTCAAAGTCTATGCATTTACAACTATCTTTTGTTTCAACCTTAACATCCTCGAATTCATCCAAGTTAGACGATCCATATATTGATGCTGTAACCACATCATTAGAATTTTCTTGTGAAAATAAAATTTGAGAAAAGCAATAAATATTATTAATCCATATTCTTTCATCGAACTAAAATTAACTAATTTCGTGCATTAAATTTCCAATGAATAAAAATAAAAATCATATAAGAAAAATGTTTGATTCAATTTCTGATGAATATGATTTTTTAAATAATGTTATTACCATAGGACAACATCTAAAATGGAAATCAGAAATAGTAGAAATTGCAAAATCAGTAAACCCAAAATTGATTTTAGATTTAGCGACAGGCACTTCGGATATCGCAATTAATTTATCTCAAATTAAAAACTGTAAAATTATTGGTGTTGACATATCCAATGACATGTTATCAAAAGCTCAGAAAAAAATTGATAAAAAAAATTTAAGTGAAATCATCTCTTTAAAAACTGGAGACGCTCAAAACCTAAAATTTAATGATAATAAGTTTGATATTGTAACTATTGGTTATGGTATTAGAAATTTTGAACAACTCGAAGCTGGCTTAAAAGAATCTCACAGGGTTTTGAAAGATGATGGTTTATTAATTATTCTTGAAACTTCTGTTCCTTCTAATAAGTTTTTAAAATTTTTATATAATATTTATACACTAACATTTATCCCTGTAATTACAAGGCTATTCTCAAATAATCCAGCTGCATATAATTATTTAGAAAAATCAGCTAAAGAATTTCCATATGGCAAAAATTTAAAAAATATTTTACTAAAAGTTGGATTTAGTGAAGTAGAATTCAAGCCAAAAATGTTAGGTGCTTCTACAATATATACTTCCAAAAAGTAACTCGCTTAAAAGCAATAGTTTATAAATTTATATTAACTTTTAGAATTAAATTTTAATAAAAAATGAAGAAGTTCATCATACTTTTAGTTTTCACTCAGTTATCATTTTCTCAAAATATTTTGGATTTAAAAAGCAGAGCCGATGTGATTAAAGATTTACAAAAAGACAGATTAGATAATCTTTTACCAGATTTGATGGAAGAGACTGGAATTGATATGTGGGTTTTAATTACAAGAGAGTATAATGAAGATCCAATAATTAAAACTCTTTTACCACCTACTTGGCTTAATGCAAGAAGAAGAACTATTTTAGCTTTTTATCATAATAACAAAGGCGAAATAGAAAAAGCTGCTATAACTCGTTATAATTTTGGAGAAAATATTCCTTCGATTTGGGATAAAGACAAACAACCCGATCAATTAAAAGCGCTTTATGATTATATCAAAAGTAAAAAGCCAAATAAAATTGGATTAAACTACTCTGAACATTTCGCATTAGTTGATGGTATTTCAAAAACAGATTTTGATCTTTTCTACAATAATGCCCCAATAACAATAAAGAATAAAGTTGTTTCAGCTGAGGAACTTGGAATCAGATGGATTGAAACTAGAACACAAAAAGAAAAAGTTATTTATGATCAATTAGTTGAAATTACTCATAACATAATTAATGAAGCTTTTTCAACTAAGGTAATAACACCTGGAGTTACTACAACTGACGATGTAGTATGGTGGATGCGTGAGAAAGTACTATCCTTAAATCTTAAAACATGGTTTCATCCTACTATAGATGTGCAAAGAAATTCTCAAAGTGATTTGTACGCTTTTGATGGTAAATCTAAATTCGACATAATTCAACCTGGAGATTTAGTTCATTGTGATTTTGGAATTAATTATTTAACACTTAATACTGACTGTCAACAAATTGCATATGTTTTAAAACCAAATGAAAATAAAGCACCTGAATATTTGTCAAATGCTTTAAAAGACGCAAACAAATTACAAGATATTTTTACTGATAATTTTGGTTATAAAAAAACAGGAAATCAGATTCTAAAAGAATCCTTAGAACAAGCAAAATCTGAAGGTTTAAAACCTCAGATATATACTCATCCGTTGGGTACTTATGGCCATTCTGCTGGTACAACTTTAGGTATGTGGGATTCTCAAGATGGTGTTCCATTCAAAGGAGATTTTAAAATGAATTTTGATACTGTTTATGCAATTGAGTTAAACAATAGAACTTACATAAATGAATGGAATAAAGAAGTTCGTATAATGTTAGAAGAAGCTGGAATGTTTGAAAAAGATGGTTTTAGATATGTAAACGGAAGACAAACAGAAATTATTTTAATTGGTAAAAATTTACATTGAAAAGAAGGAGTTTTTTAAAAAGCAGTTTTCTATTAAGTAATTCAGTATTAATACCTGAAAACTTTTTATTCAATAATAAACCAAACCTAAAAGTTGGAATTATTGCAGATGTCCATCAAGACATAATTTTTGATGGAACCAAAAGAATTAAAAAATTTTTGAAAGATGCAAATAAGTTTAATGTAGATTTTGTAATTCAGCTTGGAGATTTCGCACTTCCAAGAAAGGTCAACCAAAAATTTATTAATAATTGGAATAATTATAAAGGATCAAAGTATCATGTATTGGGTAATCATGATATGGTTGATTTTGGTTTTAAAAAACATGAAACTATGAAGTGGTGGGGAATGAATAAGAGATATTATTCTTTTGATAAAGGTGGACTTCACTTTATTGTACTAGATGGGAATGATAAAAATCCAGGTGATTGGAACGAGTACTATTATAGATATATTGGTGCTGAACAAAAGAACTGGCTTGAAAATGATTTAAGAAATACTAAACTACCAGTAATAATTTTCAGTCATCAAAGTTTAGATGCTAACTATGGTGTCAAAAACAGAATTGAAATTAGAAAAATAATCGAGGATATTAAATTTGAAAATGGAGTCCAAAAAGTTATAGCATGTATTAGCGGTCATCATCATGATGATTACAATCAATCAATCAACGGAATAAATTACGTACATATAAATAGTGCATCATATAAATGGGTTGGTGATAAATATAAGTTTTCAAGATTCTCTAAAAAAATTGAAAACAAATTCCCTTCAATAATTAAAACTTGTCCATATAAAGACTCTTTATATACATTTATGACCTGTGATTTTAGTAAAGGTGAAATTAGATTTGAAGAAAAAATATCGGAGTATATAAAACCATCACCAACTGATTTAGGCATTCCTAATTCTGAACAAATGAATCCCTTAATATCTGAAATGAAGTTTAAATACTCTAAGGATTAATTTTTTCATTTATTTATTATACATTCGCATTTCCTATTTGAATTGGTTTGATTGATTGCTATGGTTGGCTCTCTTTCGAACCTTTTCGCTTTTATATCAAAATCTAAAAATAGAATTAGTTTTTTCATTTTATCTTTTAATTAATAAAATAACACACAATTAATCCTCCAATTATCAAACCTTTTATGAAAGAAATCCAATAAACCTGATAATGAGAAAGTCCCCACGATTTTCGGATTCTTTCTACTTGTTTTTTGTGCCAATTAATCATTTAACAGTCACAGCAGTTGCAAGAACATGAGTTGTTACAATTACAATTTTTACAATTACAATCCATAATATTAACTCAAGATACTTAAAAATTACATTTTTCACCAGAATCTTTATTTGTAGACTTCCATTTAAGATTTCCTTCTCTTTCTGCCTGACAGGCATTGCCATATACTAAATCATTACAAGCACAAACAGGTTTATATTCTTCAGTACAAATTCTATCTGGGTCAGGAGACACAAAACAATCTCCTATAATATCATCATTTCCTGAACAAGAAAATATAAATGGTATAAGCAGTAATAGTAGAATTAATTTTTTCATTTCTCCTTAGTTATGTTTTTTAAAAAACCTGGCATAATCCATAACCCAAAAAACAAACAACTAAAAAAAATTACCTCACTCCAATCATCTTCCATAATATAATATACTATGAACCCAATCATTATAGTGCCAGTAATTATACTAACCATTTTTACAAGTCTATTTTTATTCATTCAATAATTCTAGAATTGTTAAATCAATTTTATTCAACCTCAACTATCATATCAATCTCAACCGCAATATTTGAAGGTAAAGAATTCATACCAACAGCTGCTCTTGTGTGCTTTCCTTTATCACCAAAAACTTCAACTAAAAGATCAGAACATCCATTAACAACTTTTGGATGATCCGTGAATTCGGATGAAGCATTTACCATCCCAGTAACTCTTACTATTCTTTTTACTTTACTCAAATCACCAATAGAAGCTTTTAAAGTTGAGATTAAGTTTATTGCAGTTAATCTTGCAGCATTATAGCCATCTTCAATTGTAAGATTTTGTCCAACCTTCCCTTTAATATATTCACCATTGCTTTGAAGAGGACCTTTGCCTGAAATAAACAAAAGATTGCCAACTTGAACAGTATTTACATAATTAGCCACGGGACTTGAAGGTGTAGAAAGTTCAATCCCAAGCTCTTGTAGTTTTGTTTCTGGACTTGTTGTATTTAAACTTTCCTTTTCAGCTTCAACACAACTTGTAATTAATAATAACGAAACAAATAATGATAGAAATAATTTTATTTTCATATGAATTAGATTTTATGTGATTTTAGAATTTTTTTAATTTTTTTAGCAACAATTTTTTCTTGCCCTGGAACCATCATCCATGTTGTAATTCCAATTTCATTTTTGTTACCAACAGTTTCGATTGAAGGCGAACCTTCTCTCAAAATTTTTCTAACATTATCCGGACTAATATTAACTTTTGATTCATCCCAACGGATTTTTAAACTAGGAACATGATTAGCGTGAGGGGGAACATGAATAGTTGTTTCAACTCCACTTATAGATTTTGCAGATTCACTGATTAAATCAATTTGATCCTCCCACATTTTCCATTCAGCTTGGTGATCCTTACTTAAATAGAGTTCTAATGCAGCAAGCATTCCTAAGACTTCTTCTTTATTGACTTTCATCCCTCTACCAATTGTTTCACCCCTTGGAGGTGTATGTAATCTAGCTGCTTCAATATATTCTTTTTTGCCAAGTAATAATCCAGCACTTTGTGGTCCACGAAGACCTTTACCACCAGAAAAAGCTACCATGTCAAATCCTATTCTAGTAAATTTAAATAGGTTATCAACTGGAGGAACATCAGCGGCACAATCTATAAAAGTTGGGATGTTATGTTTTTTTCCAAGACTTACAAATTCTTCCCATTTAATGTCCCCTCTGTCTGTATTAGCATTTAAAAACCATAACATTGCAGTTTTTTTATTAATTGCATTTTCAAGTTCTTCAGCAGTTTTTACTTTGACTAGTTTAGCACCTACATTAGTCAATGCTTGTGCATAACCGATCGTATGAGATTCTTGTAAAATAACTTCATTTCTAAGACCAGTAGTATCAGGCAGTTGTTTAATTTTTTTTGGATCTTTTCCGCTCATTACCCCAGCCATAGCAATACTCATTGCCCCAAAGCAACCAGATGAAACAGTCGCATATTCACATTCAAGAAGTTCAGCAATTCTTTCACCAACTTTATCTTGCAGTTCATCAAGGTTGACATATTCTAATGATCCATAATTAATAGCATCGATAACTTCTTTAGGCATAAGAGAACCCGTCATGGAAGTATAGGTGCCTGCAGCATTAATAAATGTTCTAATTCCTAATTCCTTGAAATAATCTCTATTTAGCTTAACTAAATTTCCATTTTGATAAGTCAATAATTCATTGCTTGACAAAACACCTCCAATGAAAGGAATGCTGATTAATGATTTTAATGCTTTACGTCTTGTTCCCATAATTATAAATTAATCTAGTGATGCAATACAGTCTATTTCAACTAGAGAGTTACCTGGAACTCCACCGTAGGTTGCTACGGTTGTTCTTACAGGAGGGTTTTTACCAAACCTTCCTCTATAAACTTGATTCATTGCTTTATAGTCAGCTAAATCAGCTAAGTAGACATTTACTTTTAAAACCTTTTCCATGGAAGATCCATTTTTTATAAGTGCTTTTTCAATTTCTTTAAGAACATGATCGGTATGATCTTTAATATCTCCTTCAAAATGAGCTCCTTTTCCTGCAATATAAAGTGTATTTCCATGTTTAACTGCACTTGAAAATAAAGGATAATCTTGATCAGTAATTAAATCACTAGCTATTTTTTTTGTTTTACTTTCTGATGCCGACAAGCTAGAAATTCCAAAAATTCCAGCTAATCCGACTGTAAATTTCTTTAGTATTGATCTTCTATTATTTTTCATATTAATTTATTTTAAAATTTTACCAAGTTCTTTTTTTAAGTAATTCTTTTATTTGTTCTTTAGGAACAGGAAGTTCATCAACATTTTTTTCAAGCCATTTTGAAAAATCTTTTTCAATTTCATCTGACCACTTATTGTCAATTTGACCAGGCGTGTAAACGCCTTCTTTTAATCTAGTGATTCCAAACAAGTCACGTAATCTTACTACTTCTGATGTAGTAACAACTTTTTCAGCTAAATGAGCAGGAATAAAAATTACACCAGTTTTTTTTGCAAGTACTACATCACCAGGCATAACACTAGCTGCACCTATCCTGACAGGATAATTAATGCTTAACAACATTACTTCTTTTAAAAAAGAAGGATCCCATCCCTTTACAAAAGCATTAAAACCATCGATTTTTGACAATCCTTCCATGTCTCTACTAGATGCATTAAAAACAACACCTGTTTTAGATTTTGCATATATTGCATTTCCAAGATTATCTCCAATTAAGGTTCCATCAACAATTTTCCCAAATCCATCAGCAACATAAACATCATATTCAACTAACCTATCAATAGGCCATGAATTAGTATTTCCAATTTCTCCACTTTCTATTCCAGTTTTTTTGATCTGATTTGAAACATCTGGTCTATTTGGTAAATATTGCACTGTCAATGCTCTTCCGACGAAAGGAGAATCTTCATGTAGAGGTTGCCAATTTCCTTCAAATTGATTTAGATAGCCTTCATTTTTTAAAACAACCCAAGCTTCTTCAATAGATACTTGTTTCATTCTTTCAAGAATAGACTTTGAAACTTTTGGCCTTCCATCATTGAACCTCTCTCCCTCCCAATTGGAAGTAAGTTCTATCATTTGTTTTTTTGATAAATTTTGTGAATACGTAAACGATATACTAGCTAATAAAAAAAGACCTATAATTAAGTTTAATATTTTTTTCATTGTTATTTTTTTATTGATTTATCTCTCCACCATGTTGCCAATGAAGATCCTGAAATGTTCATCCACGGACCAAATATCGCAGGCGCTAATCCTACTGTAGAAATTTTACCCATCTCTAGCGCAATACCAGTAGCTAATCCGCCGTTTTGCATTCCTACTTCAAACGCAATTGTTCTACAGTCTTGCTCTTTCATTTTAAACAATCTACATCCCCAATATCCAAGTAGATATCCTAATAAGTTATGAATTATTGCTGCAAGAATCAAAAATCCTCCAATTGTAAGTAATGAGTCTCTTCCGGCTGCTGTTATAATCATAATAATTATTGCAATACCAGCCATTGAAATAATAGGCATAGATTTATCTAGCCATTTTGCTTTTCCGTGAAAGAAATAATTAAATACAAGACCTAAAAAAACAGGTACAATTACAATTTTAAGTATTGAAATCATCATTCCAACAAAATCTATTGGAACGAATGATCCAGCTAAATATTTCATTAAAAATGGAGTCATGATTGGAGCAAGCAAGGTTGCAAAGGCAGTAAGAGTTACTGATAAGGCTATATTTGCTTTTGCTAAATAAGCCATAACATTTGATGCAAGACCACTAGGTGAAGAACCAATTAATATTACTCCTGCAGCAATTTCAGCTGGAAAATTAAAAATTGATGCTAATGTAAAACCTAAAACAGGCATTATTGAAAACTGACATACCAGTCCTATAAATACACCCTTCGGCATTTTAATTACTCCGTAAAAGTCTTTAAAACTCATAGCAGTTCCCATTCCAAACATTATTATTTGTAATAAAGGAACAATTAGTTTTTTCATTTCAAAACCATTTAATTCCACAAAGTATTTTGGATAATACATTGAAATACTAACTGCTGCAAAAATTAATACTGTGAAGGAAAACCCTTTATATTTTTCAGTAGTGTTGAGGCTGATTGAAAGTAAAATGAGAAATAATATTAGCATTGGACCAGTACTAATAAAATCACTTGTAAAAAATGAGATAATTGTTAGAATTAATGAAACTCCTGTGATGATTGATAATATTTTTGATAAATTTTTCATAGTTATTCGTCCCATTTTAAACTAGCCAAACCATTTAGATCATAAACAATTTTACCATCTTTTATTGTTAATTCACATTCCAGTTTTTTAGTTCCATTCATTTTTTTGTTTTTAGTATCAATAAAGCCAAAATCACCTTCTCTCAAATTTAAAATTGTAATATCAGCTACAGAACCAACACTTAAATTTCCAAGATTTTCTTTCTTTATAGATTTAGCTGCATCCCATGTTACCGAAGTTATAACTTCATTTAAATTAAGCCCCATGTTCAAAAATTTAGACATAACGTTTAATAAATCTTTCATACCTCCATTCATACTTCCTGTATGTAAATCAGTGCTTATAGTATTGGGTTTTAAACCTTGATTTATTGCTGGAATTGCTTGTGAAAAAGCAAAACTTCCACCACCATGACCAACATCAAAAATTATCCCTTTATTTTGAGCTTCTTTAACAAAATCATGTAGTTTATTATTGCCGTCAACTATTGACATTCTGCCTCTAACGTTTGCATAAGTATGAGTAAATATATCTCCGGGTCTTAGTTTATGTAATAGTAAACTATCAAGTGGCATTAATGGATTGC
>NZZF01000018.1 GCA_002702385.1 Flavobacteriaceae bacterium
TAGTTGGACTTAAAATCAAATAAACTTTCGCCAAAAAAATATAAAACACCAAATACTGAAAGAAAAGCTAACCCAACTATTATTAGCTTCTTTTGAGTAATTATTTTTTCACTTCTTTTTTTAAAAAAATTATACAGACCAAGAATAGCGATAAAAGGAACTAAAAATTCAATTAAAACTTGAATGGAGGATACAGCTCTGAATTTATTGTAGAATGGGAAATAATCTATAAACAGATCTGTCAAAAAAGAAAAGTTTTTACCCCACGACAAAAACAAGCTGAATGCAAATGCGCTTAATACCCAAATTAAATTTATTCGACTAAGAAAAAACATACCAATAACAAACAAGAAGAATACTGTTACACCAATGTATGCTGGAGCTTCAACTATTGGTTGATCTCCCCAATAGAGTCTAGCATTTTCATAAATTATTTTAGCACTTTCAGAATCATAATTTCTAAGATTTTTAAAAAAATCAGAATCTTTATCAATTAAATCTCCACTACCCCCACCAGTGAATCTAGGAATAATTAGATTAAAACTTTCAGTTGTCCCATAGCTATATTCTGTAATATATTCACGGGTTAAACCACCAGTGTTTTGTTTTTCAGATCCATCAGGAGCAATTGTAAGTTCAGAATTACCTCTTGTACTAAAATCTGTATACTCTTTAGTTGCGAGAATGGATGTTGCATTAAGAGTTATTGCAAGAACTATTGCTCCAACAAAACCAGTATATTTTTTATAGTCAATATTCTTATTTTTTATTTCATTAAATAAATGAATTAATGCTAATAGACCACACAACATCACAAAGTAGTAAGTCATTTGATAATGATTTGCATTAATTTGCAATCCAAATCCTAGAGCTGCTAAAATGAATCCAATCAAGTATTTTTTTTCAAATAAATTATATACTCCAGCTATGGCTATTGGAGCATACCCAATTGCAAGCGCTTTGGTATTGTGACCAACTCCTAATATTATAATTAGATACGTAGAAAATGCAAAAGCAAAAGCACCAACAACCGCAAACTTTTTTTCTACTTTAAGTGAAATTAGTAGAATGTAAAAGGACAATAAATAGATAAATAAATAATCAGCAGGTCTTGGTAGAAATCGTAAAGATTTATCAATCTTATCTAATAAGTCAAAAGGATATTTAACTGCAACTTGAAACGTAGGCATTCCTACAAAGGCATTATCTATCCAGTAAGGTTCTTCATTAAAAGATTCTCTATGATCAACAATCTGTTTGGCCATTCCTGAAAACTGAGCGATATCAGATTGAAAAATAGCTTTTCCTGAAAGTAATGGACTAAAATATGCTAAAGAAGCAACCGCAAAAAAGACAACTATTGCAATATGATAAATAGAATTACGCGTGAAAAAAAAATTAATCAATTTCTTCATAATCAATATATTCTCCTACCTGTTCCTTTTTTTTCTCTTCTTTTTTAGGTGGCTTATGAAAAGGGTTGTTTTGCCCACCCATTTTATTAAACTTTTCAAACTTTTTTTTGATTATGTATCTTAAAATGTAAGGAGCAAGTCTTTTAAGAATGTAGCTAAAAACGATAAAAAATAATATTATATATATAAAAATCATTATAATTATTATTATCAAAAATACAATTAATCAAATAATGGTTTTAACTTCAGTTATAATTTAAATGAAAAAGAGATTATCCATTCTTTTATTGTTTATTTCACCATGCTTGTTTTCACAGTACACAGAAACCATTAATTCTAATAGGCCTGGAACTTCTCGTGGAGCATTTTCTGTTGGAAGAGATGTCCTGCAATTTGAAATTGGAGGAAACAATTATTCTTTTACACATGCAAATCTAAATGATTCAGAAATCAGAGGGATTAATGCTACATATAATATCAGATATGGGTTGTATTTAGAGAATTTAGAAATATTTCTTAATGGAAGTTATAATACAAGAGACATTATTGATAATTATAAGTATAATATAAGTCAAAAAGAGAATTTTTTAGCTGAACATTCGCTTGGAGTTAAGTATTTAATTTTCGATCCTTTTAAAAATAAAAAGTGGCACAGTGAAGATCTTTACAGCTGGAGATCGAATAAAAAAATTAAATTAACTGATCTTATTCCTGCAGTTTCAATTTTTGCAGGGGGAGATTATTTATTTGAAAATAATATTCAGTATGATGACCAATTTTTTTACTTAAAACAAGAAAATTTTGGATATCAAGATCAAAACACTATTCTACCATTTATTGGTATAGCTACTCAAAATCACTTTCTGGGCAAATGGGTTGTTGTAAACAATTTATCTCTTGAAAATTTTGGATCGGGCTATAATAAAATAAACTACATATTTACGTTGACTCACAATTTAAGTAATCCAAGGTGGAGCATTTTTGCAGAATATCAAATAATTGAAAACGACATATATTCAGACAACTTTTTTAAATTTGGAATAGCTAATCTTGTTTCAAAAAACTTACAAGTTGATTTAAACTTCGGAGGAAGTCTCAAAAACACTCCATCAAATAGTTATATTGACTTCGGTTTTTCAAAAAGATTGGATTGGCATAGAGATAAATTGCCTATTGATAGAAAGAAGTTAAAAGAATTAAGGGACAAACTAAAACAAGAAAAGAAAACAGAAAAAAGCAACAAAAAGGATTCAAAAAAGGTTGGAAAACAAAACAAAAAGCAATCTAGACAAGAGAAAAAACAAATTAAGAAAGCTAATAAACCACAGAGAAAGAAATTTTTAATATTCTAATGATTAAGATAATTACAGTTAAAAATTCAAAACAAGTCAAGGACTTTGTAATGTTCCCTTTTAAACTTTACAAGGACTGTGAATATTGGGTTCCTCCTATAATTAACGAGGAAATTGAGGCAATGGATACTAGTAAAAACCCTGTCTTTAAAAATGCAGAAGCAGAATTCTACTTGGCTTATGACGAACAAGATAATATTGTAGGCAGGATAGCTGCTATTGTAAATTGGGTTGAAATTAAGGATCAGAAAAAAAACAAATTAAGATTTGGCTGGTATGATACAATTGATAATCTAGACGTTAGCAAAAAGTTAATTGAAAAAGCTTTAGAATTTGGTAAAGAAAGAAAACTAGAATTTATTGAAGGTCCAGTTGGTTTTTCAAATATGGATAAGGCTGGGTTATTGACTTATGGGTATGATGAGCTAAATACAATGATTACATGGTATCATTATCCTTATCAGAAAGAACATCTTATTAAATTAGGGCTTAAACAATTGGCAGAATGGGTAGAGTATAAAATCAAAATTTTTTCCGAGGACGAGGCTCCTGAAAAAGTGAAAAAATTTGCTGAAATTATTGCAAAAAGGTACAATCTAAAATCTATTAATTTTAAATCAACCAAGCAAATTATTCCTTACGTTGATAAAATGTTTGAATTATTAAATATTACTTACAGCCCACTTCAAACTTACGTTACCATCAAGCAATATCAAATTGATTTTTACAAGGAAAAATTTATAAAATATATTCATCCTGATTTTATAAAATGTGTAGTTGACAGTGAAGGAAATTTAATTGCATTTTTAATAACCATGCCTTCGTTTTCAAGAGCGCTTAAAAAAGTAAACGGCAAACTATTCCCTTTTGGGTTTTTACATATTTTGAAAGCTCAACACTTTAATAATAGAGTTTCATTATACCTTATTGGAGTTGATCCAAAATATCAAAGCAAGGGAGCTACAGCAATTCTATTTAATGATCTACAACAGACTTTTAATAAGAGAGGAATTGTTGAAGTTGAGACTAACCCAGAGCTGGTTGAAAACAAAGCCATTCAAGCATTTTGGAAAAACTATGAAAGCACTCTTCATAAAAGAAGAGCAACATTTACAAAGAAGATTTAGAGATGGAAGTAAATGACGATATAGTTGCGATCTCCTCTGCTCCTGGAATGGGTGCAATAGCAATTATTAGAATTTCTGGACCGATTGCAATTTCTAAATTTCAACCTTTTTTTAATTCAAAAAAGAATAAAAAATTAGCTGGTCAAAGTTCTCATACTCTTCACTTTGGAGAGTTTGTTTCAGATGATAAAGTTATTGACGAAGTTTTAGTTTCTGTTTTTAAAAAAGGGAAATCTTTTACAGGTGATGAGTCTGTTGAAATAACTTGTCATGGATCTACATATATTCAAAAATCTATTGTGGAAGCTTTATTAAAGAATAACATTAGGCTTGCTAAGCCAGGTGAGTTTACAATGAGAGCTTTCTTAAATGGCAAGCTTGATTTGACTCAGGCTGAGGCAGTCTCTGATTTAATTTATTCAGATTCACAGGCAATGCATAAGATTTCTCTTAATCAAATGAGAGGAGGATTTCAGAGTGAGCTAAAGCTTTTAAGAGCCGACCTTCTTCATTTTCTATCAATGATTGAACTGGAGTTAGATTTTTCTGAAGAGGATGTTTCATTTGCCAATAAAGAAGATTTAATTAAGCTAGTTGATAAAGTTGAGAAAAAATTAATTTCATTAAAGGATAGTTTTAAACTTGGAAATGCAATTAAAAATGGAGTTCCGGTAGCAATTGCAGGTAAACCAAATGCTGGGAAGTCCTCTTTGCTAAATTCATTACTAAACGAAGACAAAGCAATAGTTTCAAATATTCCTGGAACAACTAGAGACGCTATTGAAGACACTGTTTTTATTAATGGAATTAAATTTAGATTTATTGATACTGCTGGATTAAGAGAAACATCTGATGAGATTGAAATTAAAGGAATTGAGATAACTAAATCAAAAATTTTAAAATCTTCTGTTTTGATTTATTTGTTTGATATAAATGATACTAATGAAAAAGAGATATTAAAAGATTTGAAAGAGTTTTATAGCAACGATTTAAAAATAATTTTAGTTAGAAACAAAATTGATTTAAATAGCAAAACTAAAATCAATATAGACAGTTTTAAAAAATATAAAATAACATCATTACTAGAAATATCAGCTATTGATAAAGAATCAGTTAGTATTGTAAGAGATAATTTATCAACTGAATTTGGTAGTGACTCCTCAAATAGTGATGTTGTTGTAACAAACCTAAGACACTATAATGCTCTTTCTGATTCAATTACTTCTATTGAAAAAGTAAGAGAAGCAATTGAGAATGAAATTCCAGGAGATTTACTTTCAATTGATTTAAGAAATGTAATTGACTCTGTGGGTGAAATAACAGGCGAAATTAGTAATGATGAAATGTTAGGGAATATTTTCTCTAACTTCTGTATTGGTAAATAGCTGATAATCAAGGAGTTATATAAATATAATAATTTTTTCTAACTTAAATGTATAATGAAAATAGATTCTTTTTACGTTATTCCAGGATATACTTTTTTCTATTGGGGATTTACTTTACCTAAAAAGTTTTACCCAGATGATATTATTATTAATGCATATTTTGTCAAAGAAGATTAGTTTCATATAACAAATGGATAATTTTAATTTCGACGATAATTACGACTCTATCCCTAAACTAAATAAAAGACAAAAGAAATTTTTTAAAATTATAGTAGGGGCTTTATTATTAGTTTTAATTATAGGAATGATAGTTGGATAGTTGTATTTTTGAATATCTGAAAAAAGTAAAGTCTTTATTTATAGTCACTCTTATTATTTCATTTGCATTGTTTGTTTTTGGTTTATATATAATATACGATGAAGGTGATTATTTTCAGGGCTTTATAATGATGAGTTTAGGTTTTACAATTGGGATTAATGATTGGATTAATTTATTTAAAAAGAAAAAATGAAAAATTTTTTAGGGTTATTATTAGTGTTATTGCTTCAAAGTTGTTACAGCTACAAAACAGTTGAATACAATAATATTGAGGCGAGCAAAAAACAAAAGTTTGAGATTAAAAAACTTGATAGAACAAAAATTAAAGGAAGAGTAGTTTCAATAAATGAAAAAGAAATAACTCTAGAAAAAAAAGGAAAACTTAAAACTGTTGTAAAAGAAGAAATTAGTGAAGTACAACTCAAAAAATTTTCTATAATTAAAACTGCTGTTGGCTCATTCGGATCTTACATGGCTGCTGTTGGAATTTTAGGTATTGTAGCCCTTGGTCTTTTTTCTCTTTAGCTTTTATAATTAAAATAGCAAAAGATTTATCGGCATATCATTTGATATACTATTGAAAATGAAAAATATATTTTTGGTAGTAATTTTGTTTTTCTATTATTCTATAAATAGTCAAACTTTTGATATAATTAATCCCGAAGAAAATGTAGGATTATCAAATTGGGACATTGTTAATGATGATGTTATGGGAGGAATTTCAAAATCTTACTTGTCTTTGGATGAAGAAAAAAACTTAATTTTTAATGGCTATTTGTCTCTTGAAAATAATGGCGGGTTTGCATCTTCGAGATTATATTTCAACAGAGAAACTCTAACTGGAGTTAAGGCTTTCAAGATTAAATTTATGGGAGATGGTAATACTTATAAACTAAGGCTTAGACAATCGGATAGACGAGCTTCTTATTCTTCTAATTTTAAATCTATAAAAAACCAATGGGTTGAAGTTGATATTCCAGTTGAAGAATTTGAGCCTACATGGAGAGGCTACTCATATTCAGATTATCCTTCAATGGATATGGAAAAAATTAGCTCACTTGGCTTACAAATATCAGACAAACAAGAAGGAGAATTTAATTTGAAAATCAAATATATTAAAGCGGTTTATTAAAAATTATCAATTTTATATTCTTTATTATCTTTTCATCCTCAAGTAAAAAACTTTAACATAATAAGTTCCATTATTTTCCTAAATTAGAAATTAAGGAAAATGAAAACAGAATACGACGCTATAGTTATTGGTACTGGTGTAAGTGGAGGATGGGCTGCTAAGGAACTTTGTGAAAAAGGATTAAAAACGTTAGTCCTTGAAAGAGGCAGGATGTTAAGCCACCCCGAAGATTACACAACTGCTAACATGGATCATTGGGATTTTCCGTCTGGTGATAAAATCACTAATGAGATTAAAAAAAATCAACCAAAACAGAGTAGAACAGGATATGTAAATACCGAATCAACAAAGCATATGTTTGTTGATGATTTGAAGCACCCTTACAATGAAGACAAACCTTTTAATTGGATAAGAGGATATCATGTTGGAGGAAGGTCTTTAACATGGGGTAGACAAAGCCATAGGCTTACAAAATTTGATTTTGAAGGAAATGCGAAAGAAGGTATTGCTGTTGATTGGCCAATTAGGTATGAAGATTTGGCTCCTTGGTATGATTACGTTGAAGAATATATTGGTGTCAGTGGAGAAAATTTAGGACTTCCTCAATATCCAAGCGGAAAGCTTCTAAAGCCTATGGAACTTACATGTGTTGAAAATGTTTTAAAACAAACTTTAGCAAAAAAATACGATGATAGATTGCTTACCATTGGAAGAGTAGCTCATATAACAGAAGGCACGAAACCTGGAAAAGGAAGAGTGTCGTGTCAATATAGAAATCGTTGTAGAAGAGGATGTCCATACGGCGCATATTTTAGCAGTAATTCTTCAACACTTCCAGCCGCTGAAGATACAGGGAACATGACTTTGAGACCAAATTCAGTAGTTTATGAAGTCTCATATGATGAAGATAGACAAAGAGCAAGTGGAGTAAAAATAATTGATGCTGAAACAATGATGACTTATGAATTTAAGGCTAAAATTATTTTTGTTTGTGCCTCTTCTATAGGTTCAACTTCGATTTTACTACAATCAAAATCTAATCGATTCCCAAATGGAATGGGAAATGACTGTGGTGAATTAGGACATAATTTAATGGATCACCATTTTCAAATTGGAGCAAGCGGAAAGCATGATGGATTTCAAGACAAATACTATATTGGAAAAAGACCAAACGGAATATACATTCCTAAATTTAGAAATATTGGAGGCAATACCAATAGAAAAGATTTCATTAGAGGATACGGTTATCAAGGAGGTGGAAGTAGAGGAGATTGGACTAAACAAATTGCAGAGCTTTCTTATGGTAAAGATTTGAAAGAAGCTATTTTAAAACCTGGGGGATGGACAATGGGATTAACAGGGTTTGGTGAAATATTACCTTACCATGATAATAGGATGTATTTAAATTATGAAAAGAAAGATAAATGGGGATTACCTACTGTAACTTTTGACGCTTCTTTGAAAGAGAACGAGTTAAATATGAGAAAAGATATGCAACAACAAGCAATTGAGATGCTTGAAGCAGCAGGATTTAAAGAGGTTAAAGGAACAGGTAAAGAATATAATTTTGGTAATGGAATACACGAAATGGGAACAGCAAGAATGGGGCGTGATCCAAAAACTTCAGTACTAAATAAGTACAATCAAATTCATTCAGTAAAAAATGTATTTGTGACAGATGGAGCCGCGATGACATCAGGTGGAAATGTTAATCCATCATTAACATATATGGCTTTAACTGCTAGAGCTGTTGACTATGCAGTAAGGGAATTAAACAAGAGAAACTTATAAATGAAAAGAAGAGAATTACTAAAGAATTTAGGCTTGGGTGTTGGAGCAATAACTTTAACTCCTGCTATCTCAAGTTTACTTCATAGTTGTAGTGATGGTACAACTTGGAAACCTGTTTTTTTTAGTAGGGAACAAATTTTTTTACTTTCAAATTTAACTGAATTAATTATTCCATCTGACGATGAAATTCCAGGTGCAAAGGAATTGAATCTTACAAAATTTATTGATCTATATGTTATTAATATGATGGAAGCAAAACAACAGAACTTATTAAAAAAATCATTTGATTGTTTTGTAGAAAATTCCCTAATGGAAAGTAATAATTCAAAAATAAATCAAATAACTAATGAAGATCTTGAGTCAAGATTAAAATATTTTTTTAAGGATAAAGTAGATTCTCATAAATCTTGGAATTCAGATTTTAATAAATATTCAAGAGGTTTTGAAAGCGATCAAACCAATCCTCCCGTCGATGCGCTTTCATATAATTTTTTAAATACAATTAGAAGACTTACCATAACTTCATTTAAATGGTCTGAAACAATTGGTGAAAAAGTTTTAGCATATAATCCAATCCCTGGTAGACAAGCTGGATGTGTTGATTTAAATGAAGCTACTGGCGGTAGAGCTTGGTCTCCATAATTATTTAGGTATATTTTTTGTGTTACTCTAAGTATGGAGCTATCCAGCTTTGGAATTTTTATACTTATTGGTAGCATTGCTATCATGATTATCATGTACTATTTTTTAAAGGAAATTAGCAAGTAAGTTGTTATATCACTTTTAGTTATATTTAATAGATGAAGAAAATCTTTCTATTAGCCTTACTAATTCCAGCATTATTAATTTCTCAAAAAGAATGTGCTCCATGCGATTTTAAAGCTAACCCTGGGTTAGAAATAACAAAATCAAAATCTAATTGGCCAAAAATCAATAATGGCGAAACTATAAGAATTAATAGTTTAACAAATATTATATATGATGGGGATGATAAATATTGGGAAATGTGGAATAGACAAGCCTGGTGGGAAAATGAAAAATCTGATCCATGGGCTCTAACTACTAATTGGATAGATAATTATGTAGAACCTGTAAAAGGATTTAAAGATTGTGTTAATGATAAATTAAGATGGAAGTGTGGATATTCTTACAATATTAAACTACCTGAAAATTACAAGAAAAATAAAAAATATCCCCTAGTTGTTTTTTTACATGGTGGAATTAGAGAATATCCAAGATCTTTAACATGGAAAGTTAAAAATTTAGAAAACTTTCATGTTCCCAAAGACGATCCCTATATTATTGCAGCACCCTTTAAGCTTGGTGTTGACTGGAGTCCAAAAAGAATTCTAGATGTAATTGAAGACATTAAATCAAATTTAAAAATCGATATTAATAGAATTTATTTAACTGGACTTAGTATGGGTGGCAGAGGGACATTTATTGTTGCAGCTGAATTACCTAAATTATTTGCAGCAATTATGCCATTAAGTCCACATCATACCCCATATTCTTACCTGTCACTTTCAGATAAAGTATCACATATACCTACTTTCTTACATCATAGTACAAATGATAAAACTTCTAAATTTTCAGTTGCTGAAGATATGTTTGAGGAATTAAAACAAACTAACAAGAATATAGTTTTTGATATTGGAAACTCTGGTCATTCAGGTTGGAATAAAATATACAATAANCCNAAAAATATTGAATGGTTACTTTCTTGGAAAAAGTAATTTAATAAATCTTATGAAAGCNATAAANGTATTTNTTCTTTTATTGAGTTTTTANTCATTTACTCAGGAANANATAAAGCCATTNGGATCANTTGATGGAGATTGGATTCTNGATNAATCATTNAGNGATGANTTTAATAANNCNAANTTNGATNCANANAAATGGTGGGATTTTAATCCAGCTTGGCATGGNAGAAAACCCTCACANTTTNCTCGATCTAATGTCAAAGTTAAGANAGGGCTNTTAAGGTTATNTGCTAAAAATTTAGATCCTAAAAAAGTAAANATTTATGATAAGGCANGGGGATATGATAAGTTTAGTACAGCAATTATTAAGAGNAAGAATAGAAGTTTTTANGGCTATTACGAAGCTAGAGCAAAGTCAATGACAGCAGCTGTTTGCAATGCTTTTTGGNTNTATGACCCTTTAGAAGAATCTGTCAAATATAGAGAAGGAGAATATTCTGAAGAGATAGATATTTTTGAAGTTTTTGGAAAGGCAAATAAAAAAGAAAATCAAAGAGCCTATTATGCNGCAGTNCATCGTTATCAAACNCCTTATGTNGAGTCNTTAGTNAACAAAAAAAAATATAAGCTTGAAAANAGATATACNAGACTTGAAGTNCCTTANGATTTTTATNAAGACTTTCATATTTATGGATTGCTTTGGACACCAGATGAATTAATTTGGTATTTAGANGGAGAAGAAGTNTTTAGAAGNGTTAATGATTTTTTTAAAAGACCACTACATGTAATNTTCGATGCAGAAATTATGGAGACTTGGGATGGATTNCCAAATCCTGATGATTTACCNAGNACTTTTGAGGTNGATTATGTAAGAGTTTGGAGGCNTAAAAAATAATNACNATTAATTATTTTAAGTTTTATGGCACCTTATTTGCNAATGGTGTCATGTTATGAAAAATTTAAAAATCTTATTTGCANTTGTTTTANTANGNTTCACATTCTCATGTACAGTTGATGATGANGANGTTGATAATGCACCANTAACAATATTGAACAGAATTGAAGCAAGTTCTAATTATACTTANTTGAATTACGCTTTACAAAAAACAGGNNTNTCNAANGTCTTGAATGGNACTGAAAAATATACATTATTTGCCCCNTCNAATATGGTTATGGCAAGATTTTTAATGCAAAANGGNTTTTCNTCAGTTGATGATGTNCCTGAAGANTTATTAANAAATATTTTATTAAATCATGTNATNGCTGGAGANTTACCNTACAGAAATTTTGAAACTGGATATGCAAAAACAGCTGCNNTNAGNGATGCAACTGGNTTNCCAATGTCAATTCANATTGAACAGGTTAACATGAGAGTTACTCTNAATGGAGAAGCAATGATNACAAGAGGAAATATTATGGCGTCGAATGGAATTATACACACCGTTAATAGAGTGATTCCACTCCCNACNGTTGTTACTTTNGTTACAGCTGATGCAAATTTTAAAAATTTAGCTCAGGCTGTTACTCGTGAAGATTTNTCTGTAGATTTTGTTGAAGTATTATCAACAAATGCCNATAANTCTCCTGCTCCGTTTACAGTTTTTGCNCCNAANAATACAGCGTTTGTTAATCTATTAANNGAGCTTGGNTTAAGTTCATTAGGNGATATNGATGAGCCTACTNTNAAAGCAACTTTAACTTATCANGTTATTGCTGAAACTAATGCTTTGTCATCTCAGCTTTCNGACAANCTTCAGNTAACAACATTAGGTGGTAATATTACTGCNAATGTAACTGGTGGAGCTACTATAACNGATGGNAANAATAGAGTTAGTAATATTATAGCTGTTGATGTTCAAGCTAATAACGGAGTAATTCACGTTATTGATAAAGTAATATTGCCAAATTAATTTTATTTCCAGCTAAAATTTTTATCCATATTANTTCTAATTATTGGATAAAGAATTATAANTGCAGCTACTAAGTGAAAGTATCCAAACTTTGGGTCAACACCAATGTCNTTGCATATTATATTAAACCCTTGAAATATGTTTGCAACTAAAAGTGCTAANCCAATNTTTTTAGCCAAAGCAGTTGCAGCAATATTTTGTGAATTATATGCATTATTAGTNGGGAATGTTAAAATTACTANACAGAAAAANAGAGCCATCAAACCTAANTGTGCAGGATCNGAATCATTAGCNTANGCCATACCCTCTCCAACAACAGGAATTATACTCCAAAGACACATNCCNATTAAAAAGCTTTTTCTGTTTTGNTTAAAAGCTCCATAAGCGGAAATTAAAATAAAAGCAATACTTGTTATTGTAAAAAGNAAGTCTGTANTATCCATAATTTTGATTAATTGTTGATGTTAATATAGTGATTTATAATNATTTATAAACTTCTNATAATTATTGTTAATTGCATGTTATATTTACAATATGAAAATATTAAAATGGATATTCTTTTCAATNTTTACAATTGGATGTATTTTNAGTTTGGTTGTAGTTTTTTTAATGTATAATAATTTGACATTTATTGACTATCCTTATTTAATAGCTGCNGGTGTATTTTTTGTTTTTGCTNTAATAACCTTTAAGATTAAAATAAAGTCAAATTAATTTTAAGGTAATTCTTTAAAGTTTAGANTATTTAAATCTTTTCTCANTTTNTTCATAAACTCAATTCCNGGATCAATNTTGANGGTTCTGTATAAACTATCTTTTTCAAGCCATAGCTCATGATTTTCAAAATTAGTGTATTCAAANTGNCCTATTAAATAATCNATTTTGGGATATTTTGATTTTAAATATTTAACTAGTTTGANATTAGAAATTAATTGCTCATTAGTTAATGGATATCCTTCAATTCCTCCGACATTTTCAATTCCTATTGAAGAATAGTTTAAACCTATAACATGTCTTGCCATTATGTTATCTTTCATTAATTGAAAAACTTGACCATTCCTGTCTACTAAAAAATGTGCTGAAACATTTAAATTACTTGCATAACTAATGTCATTTCTTGAACCTTGAAGAGAGGGGGATTTAAAGGTGTTAAATGCTTGTTCAGATGTTTTAGTAGCAGTCCAGTGTACAACTATAATTCTAGGATCAATGGTTATAGATTCTGCTTCAAAATTATATCTTTCTTTAATATATTGTTTAGTTAAGCTTGTTCTAAGATCATCAAATATGATATCTTTTTTAATTATATGTATATCAGTATTCTCACACGAAATACTTGAAATCGACAATATAAAGACATAAAAAATAGTAAAATAAAAACTTTTACTCATTGATTAAAATTAGTAAATACAATTAACTAAAAAATTTGTATTTTAATTTTTAGTAGGAAATTAATGCGAGAATATTCTTCAATTGGCATAAACAAAAACTATTTTATATACTTATTATTTGGTTCTGCGATCGTAATAGGTATAACTAGAAATAGTGCTATAATCCCCTATTATTACGATGGAAGTTTAATTTCATTTTTAATGGATAGAGATCCTTGGACAACTATATTTTTTACTTTGTTGTTTTTGTCACTTGGAATAAATAATGTTATTGTAGATAATCATGGGATAACTAGAAAAGTGTTATTCTTGCCTTTTTTTAAAAGAGAAAAGTCGTGGAAAGAAATTAAACATTATGCTTTTGTTGATGAGGTTTATGAAGGAAAGCACTCTGAAACTAAAAAAGCAGTATGGTTTATTGATTACAACGATTATGTTTGTTTTAGAGTAACTAAATTTGGAAGAAAAAATCTTAGAGAAATTTTAGAGTTTGTTGATAAGGTTGAAGATAAGTATAAATTGTATTTAGAATTTAAAAACCCAATTTTTATGCGCTACGGAATGACAAAAGTGAAATATCCAGAAAATAAAGAAGATGAAAAAAAATAATATAACTAAATCTATTTCCATACTAATATTAACCCTTCTAGTTATAGCTTCATGCTCAAAAGATGAAGGTTCATCAGACGGCAATAATGTAATTGAAAATAAAACTCCAACTCTGAATACAAACAAGACTACGATAGAGTTTGAAGATACTCAGATTACTAAATCATCAACTACAAATACATTTTCTATTTCTAGTCAAAATTTAAATTCTGATATAACAGTTTCTGTTGGAGACAACTTTGAAATTTCAGATAATAATATTTCATTTACAAATAGCATCACAGTTCAACCTAATCAAAGTAAAACAGTGTATGTTAGGTTTTCTCCATCAACCGTTGGCTCTCATACAGGTTCTATTAGTATTACAAACTCACAAGTAAATCAAAAAAATATTAGTCTATCAGGGATTGCAATAAAACTTAGATATAATTACAAAACTTATAATAAAGAACATTTAGCTTTTGGATCTGGATTAAGCCAGTCCTCAATTAAAAAGTTTGATTTACACAATGACATGTCTAAAATTGAAAATATTAAAATGTATGTTCAACTAGAATGTCCATCTGCTGGCTGTAATGCTTGGGATGTTTTTGCAAATATATTAGTGAGAGAGCCTGTCAGTAATGAATGGTATGAGATAGGTAGATATATAACACCTTATGGAGTTGATACAAAAGCTTTAGATCGAGGAATTGAAATAGATGTAACAGATTTTAAATCTTTATTATCTGGAACAGTTGAACTAAAAGCATATATAGAAGTATGGGATAGTGATGGGTGGAATTTGTCTGTTGATTTCGATTACACTGAAGGTGAACCTGATTTCAAAAACTATCAAATTTCAAGATTAATGCAGTACAACAGAAACTCTTTAGAGGGAGTTATTTACGGGGAGGATCAGTCTAAATTTGATCTTGATAAATCAATTTCCTTTGGTGAAAATATTCAAAGCGCTCATTTGAGAACAATAATAACAGGCTGGGGACATGCAACTCCAGCTGATGCGGACGGTAGAAGATGTGCTGAATGGTGTTTCAGGACTCACACAATTAAGATTGACGGAGCAAATAAATTTCAACATCAAATGAGAGGAATTGGATGTGGTTCAAACCCCATCAACAACCAAGGGGGCAATTGGCAACCTGATAGAGCAGGTTGGTGTCCAGGGATGGCAGTACCATTGAGAGTCGATAAGTTTTCAGAAAATTTAAATGGTAAAACAATAAAATTTGATTATAATTTCTACCCTTGGGTCAATGATTTAAAAACAGATGCGAGCAACAAACACGCATATTATGCAATTTCCACTTTTGTAGTTTTAAAAAGCAATGAAGAAATTAGTGCGGCGATTGTTTCAGATTAAAAACTATTTTTAGAAGTTTAATTTATCGTTCCGTTTATATCGAATTGGGAAACAAAATCCCAAATAAGACCACTTGTATTTTTACCGTTAAAACTTAATTTATCGTCCCAATAGTGACCACCATCATAAATTTTAATGTGTTGTACATATGGATTGCCATTATCATCAAAAAAAATGTATTGTTCAATTGATCCAGATTGATTAGAAATAACATCTTCATTAAAACAATTATTAAAGTTTTTCCACCAATTAATAACATCAGGAATTGAAGTACTTCCAGAACCATCTCCTTCATAAGGGACAGTTTTATCTGCAGTTCCATGGATATTAATCATAGCTGTAGGAACAGAAGCATTACAACTTTTATAACTATCGTCAATCATTGTTCCTGCTACAGATCCAATTGCAGCAAACCTTTTTGAATTACAAGCAAGGAAATAAGATAAAAACCCTCCATTTGAATATCCTGCTGCATAAATCCTTTTACTTTCAACTGAATATTCAGCTGAAATAGCGTCTATCATGGTTTCGACAAAACCTAAATCATCAGCAGAACTTTTATTATCTGGTGAAGGAGCTGAAGAATTCCAATGAGGCGAACCACCTAAAAGAGTGCCTTGAGGATATACCACAAAAAAGTTTTGATCTTCAGCTAAATTTCTCATATCAGCTTCATTTACAAAGTCTTTTGCATAACCTCCAAAACCATGAAAATTAATCATTAAAGGATATTTGAGCTCTGGATTATAGTTATTTGGAACATAAAGCAAATACTCTCTTACTTTACTATCGTGATTTAGAACTTTTGTTAAAAGACCTGTTCTTATAGCATCTTCAGAATCATTATTTTCTTCTTGTTCTTCACAAGAAATAGCAAATAATAAAATAAAAAATACTAAAGAAAATTTCTTGATTACTAACTGATTAAACATAATTTAAATTTAAAAGAATATTAACAAAATAAAAAACAATGGCATAGTGGTTGTTTATAGTTGATCATGAAAAGGTATTTATTGCTATCTATTTTATTAGTTTCATGTAGTACATCAGATGATGATGTTACTGCTAATCCTCAAACACCAACTTATAAAAATGTAAATTATGTTACAATTACAAATGAAAATACTGGAGGAGGAAGTCAGTTTGTTTATTTAAAATCTGGTATTTCTGAGTCAAGCGCTGATATTTGTTATTGTGATGCATCTTGTTCTAAAGAAATTATTGTTGTTTCAGATTTACAGTTTGATCAACAGTCTTTAAATTTTAGATTCAAAAAATCTCCATCCGATAATTATACTACAAGATCTTCAATTGATTGGTGCACTAGATTTCAGTAGAATTTAATTATTCTCAAAAATTTGTACAAATAATTTAAAATAGGATAAAAAATAGTTCGATTTGTAAAATAAAAGTTCGGACATTCTTTTTTTTTATAAAAAAAGGTTAGTATTAATTAATATTAACTAATCAAAAAATTTATTTATGAAAAAGATTTTTTTACTATTATTTGTCGTTCTATTTACGTCGAATATTTATGCTCAACAAAATGCTTTTCAAATTATTCATGTGCAAGCTGAGGAAAACTCTCAAGATAACATTGCTGAATTATTTGATAATTTTTTTGGAGCAAAGAAAATGAAGGAGGGCAATGCTGTTGCCTTGGAAAGACTCTGGATGGGTGGCCCAAAAGACATGACACACAGAGTAGTTTTTTTATGGCCTTTAGGTGGTCAGGGATTTGAAGAGGGAGAAGTAACTCCTGCAGAAAACAGTGCTTTTTGGAGTGATTTAATCAATAGGGTTGAATCATGGGGTCCTGGACATGCCGGTAGATTTATCAACTTTATAGAAGGGGATATAGAGGTTAATCCTTACGTTCAAATTTGGGATATTATTCCTGAAGATCCAGAAAGTTTTAAAAACGCTCAACTAGAACTGGTTAATTCATTGCCAGATGTTTTCAAAGGTAGATTTGTAGGTTTTGGCACATATGATATCAATAGACCTGATGGTGCTACTCACTGGGCATTGGTTTCAGGAAAAAATGTTGATGATCATTTAAGTTTTGTAACGGAGCTACAGACTAAACACTCTAAGAAATTTATGAAATATATTGAAGATAGAGGAGGTGTAGAATTAATTTCAAATTTCACATTTGAAAACTTACGTTTTATTAGATAAATCAAACTTTAAACAAAAATTACAATTATGAAAAAAATTATTTTATTATTTGCTTTATGTTTTTCTTTTACTCAGTTAAATGCTCAAGACATTAAAAATCTAGGACAATTTGATGCGAATTTTACTATTGATTCAGGAGAATTAAAAGGAAAATTAGGTGGAGCTACAATTAATTTTTCTGGAACAGCTGGACCTTATGGAAGAGTTTACGTTACATTAAATTTTTCTAACAAACTTGATAATGAAGTTGGATTAGGAGAATTTACTGGATATGCGTGGAGTCAAGTTGAAGATGTAATAACTCAAGCAACATTACAAGGCTCTTGGAAATTTAATGGAAAAACATGGACTCTATATAGTTTTGATTCACTAACTGATGGAAAAATCATGATGTGGCAAGGAGATCTAAATATGATTAATAGAACTTTAGATTTAAAAGTTCAGCAAATTGAATAGAAACTAAAGAAGCACAAATTCATAAAAAAGAATTGTGTAAACAACTCCTTTTAAAAACCCAATCCAACTTGCTTTGATTGGGTTTTTTCTTACCCAATCATATTTTTTATTTAAATAATTCTTCATCATACAGCTTATATATTTTATTAAATTTATAAAAAGAATAATTTATGAGTAGCACTAAAATAAGTAACAAAGGATGGTTTAGAGTATTTATAGTTATTCCAGCATTCTTCATATTTACTATTGTATTTCAAGTATTAGCTCTTGGAATTTCTTTTTTTCTTTCTGGTGCTGGTTTAATTGAGGAGTTTACTCTTGACCAACTGGATTCATTTGATAATCTTCCTGTTATGACAATAATACAGTATGTCGATATGGTAGGAATTTTTCTTTTATTATGGATCTTTATGAAGTTCATTGATAAGGAGCCTTTTATGAATATGGGCTTTTCAATAAAAGGAAAACGAAATGATATTATTCTTGGAATGACTCTGGGGCTTTTTATGATGGCATTAGGCTATATAGTATTAGAATCTTTAGGTGAAATTCAGTTTTCTAGAATCAATTATGACCTTTCTTCAATTATATGGTTATTTGTTTTATTTATTGGCGTTTCTGTTTTAGAGGAAACTTTTGTTAGAGGATATGTCCTTAAAAATTTATTAAAATCATTTAATCCTATTGTATCATTAGTAGTTTCATCTGCGTTATTTTCTTTATTACATTTTTTTAATCCAAATGTAAATTACCTCGCACTTGTAGAATTGTTTATTGGTGGAATTGCTTTAGGAATTTCTTATATATATACTAGGAACCTTTGGTTCCCTTTTGCTTTCCATTTAAGCTGGAATTTCTTTCAAGTAATATTTGGGTTTAATGTTAGCGGTATGGATACCTACTCGTTAATTGAGTTTGAAATTTTAGAACCAAATAATTTAAATGGAGGTGATTTTGGATTTGAAGGGTCTTATTTATCAATAATTTTTACACTTATAATTATTTATTTTTTGAATAATTATTATAAAAAATTTAAAATAAAAAACCCCGAATAATCGAGGTTTTTAATAAGATTAATTTTCAATTTGTTAATCCCAAGTCGAATCAATAAATTGATAAATTGAACTGGAAAAAGCAGTATTAAAGTCAGTCAAATCATTTTCCGTAACATACTTTCTGAAATTTTGCCAGTGTGAATTTTCACTTATGCCTTCACCTTCTTTATAAGAACGTCTATGTAAAATTGACTCTAATGAATCATAACCATCAAATGAAATACCATTTGCTTTAATTGACTCTGAATTTTCAAAAGATCCTGATGTCACTAATGTTGCAGCTGCCCAGTTATAGCCTTTTACATCTTCAGTTTGAGGTTTAACAACTAGCTCACCCCAAGCTCTGTTGTTTTTAATAAATTTTTCTTTATCAGGATATGAAAATTTAAACTTATTAAACACAAAATAATTAGACCTTTCATTGTCCTGAATAGATGCGTTAACTTGCCAAAGTTCATTATCGCTTAATCCTTTCCAAGTCCATTGACTTGAGTCAGGAGCTTCTAGACCTAGTTCTTTAGCTGTTTCTGCAGAGAAAACATTACCAGCATTTGCAAATTGTTCTGGGCTACTGAAATGATGGAAAAAAACAAAAATATTTCTTTTTGAAAAAGATCTGAACATTCCCCATCCAGCCCATTTGCCATCTTCTACAGCTTGTTTAGCTAAAGGTTTATAATAGTTTTTATTAGCTTGGATAAATGCACCAATATTTCCTTCAACTTCAAGAACATGCATTCTTATTAGATAAGGGGATTCCTCTTGTGCATCTAACTTTAAAAAAGGAATTATAATTAATAATAAATAAATAATTTTTTTCATAGTTATAATTTTACCATTGTTTAACCATTAATCTCATAAATCTTGTAACATTAGATCTTGTAGAATAATCTATTTCTGCATTCATTTTTTCTCTTTCTTTAACCATTTTTGGATTATCAGCAATCCATTTTTGGGTTGTCGACCATGCATTCATGTAAGCTTCATAGCTTGGATATCCAGCTACAGTCCATGTATCACCATCGGAATGTGGGCCACCCACAATAATACCACCCGTCATCCAATTATAGTCATCTCTTGGATATTTTGTTCTAATTGTATTTTGCATTTCTAGCCATTTGTTCTGATTATCTCTATCGCTAATATCATAGATGCTAACTACTTGAAATGGAAGATTTTCAGGTCCAAAATTTAAATTTCTCCATCCATTTCCAGAGAACACGGGTTCTATAAAATTATTAATTTTTGTTGCAAAAACTTGCCATGCCATGTTGGTTTGAAAATCAGGAGTGTATAGCTTTGCCATATCCTCTGTTTCACCATTAAAAATAATTTCATGAGTAAAGTTTAAATCTCCAGGTGTAAACATNATTGAATANAGTGTAACTGTTACTCCNTCAATTTTGTTCANGCTGAAATAATCATCCATTAATTTTACTACAGTCTCTTCATTCTGNGGGCTNACNTTTATTCCATANGCTGACCATCTTTGAGAAAAAGAAATAGTAACAAAAAANAGTAATGTAATTGTAAGTAATTTTTTCATTATTAGTGTTTTAAATTTATTTAATTTAAAAAAATTACAATTTCAAAAGACAGTTATTTATATTAAATCTAAAGTATTTCTCTATTATTAAATTATTAATAATATTTATATAGATGTATTACTGTTTTAATAAAAAAGACATACATATTTAACTAAAATGGTATTATAATTGAAANTTGAAATACATGTCCGATGAATTGCTTAATACACTCAAGCAAGAGTTAAAAAAATTTTATTTTAAAAATTTTAAAAGAAGAGGAAAGAGCCTTAAAACTCTAGAGCTTATAAAAGAATGTTACAACGATCAGTTCGATTTTTATATCCAACAAGTTCAAAAAATTATTAATAAATCAATAGAAACAAAAGATGAAAAAACAATTATGAAATTACTTTTTGATTTTAAAAAAAATGAAGGTTGCAATAGAAAGATTATGAAGATTATTGTTAATGAATTAGCTGTAGAAAACAAGCTTGAGTTTTTGGAGATACCTAAAAATCATTCCCTTTTTGAATTTGAAGAAGAATAAGTTTAGCTTTGCAGGATGTTTCAACTAACCTCATTGCAGTGGAAATCTTTTTTTAGATCTGCTGCTCTTGCTGGAAATTTATTCTCAAAAATCATGACTTGGTTTTGGATAATATATCTAACTGGNATGGCATTGNTNTTAGGCNTTGGAACNCCTNTNNTNTTAACNANTGANGANTTTGGAATTGAAGATCCGTTTCTCTTTATAAATAAAAATTTGATTTATGTTTTTGTTTATTGGGTAGTAATTAGNTANATATTTCAAAAAATCCCCNTCTTAAANATAAGAGCTCTTTTATTAACCCCGTTAAGAAAATCAAAGATAATTCGCTTTGCAATGAATCGAACTATTTTTTCGATTTTTAATATGCTATCATTTTTTTATTTAATTCCCTTTTCAATAATGTTNGTTGNAAATGAAGATCTTGGTAGNTATGATGGAATTCAATTATTAATTTGGAATATTGCNATTGCAACACTAGTTTATATAACAAACTTTTTAAATATTTTATTAAACAAACAAGANAAATTAGTAATTGGAATAGGTGTTTTATTAGTTTCTATTAAAGCCCTTGAATATTTTAATNTTGTTGATTTGACAATCTATTCTGAACAAATTTTTTACTCTTTTTATATAAATCCAATATTAGTTNTAGCNCCNATTNCTGTTCTTNTNTATACNTATTATTATGTATATAACTATTATCATAAAAACTTATCAATTGANACTGGNTTAAGTTTAAAAGTNAAGGAAGCNACNAAAGATGATTTNAANTGGNTNGANCAGTATGGTGAAATGGCTAAGTTTCTAAGAAATGATCTTCGTTTAATAAAAAGAACGAAAAGAGCAAGATCAACTGTAATTATGGGGGCTTTCTTTGCGTTGTATGGATTGATTTTTATAGCTAGTGAGGAAGTNTATGGAANTACNGGTGCTTTTTTTGGANTGTTTTTTTCTACTGGNGGNTTTATGTTTACTTTTTGTGGAATGGTCCCAAGTTGGGATAGTAAACATTATCCATTAATGATGTGTCAAAATATAACATACTTAGATTATATAAAGTCAAAATGGTATTTAGGATTTACAGGAACAATTATTATGACATTAGTTGGATTATTAATCTATTCTTACTTTGGATTATTTTATGCANTAGGAATTATATGTTCAGGCTTATATAACCTTGGAGTTAATTCTTATATTACNTTGTGGGCAGGAGCATTTAATAAAACAGCTATCGATCTTGATTCGGCTAAAAATGCATTTGGAGACACTAAATCATTTAATACCAAAACAATGCTCATGATTATACCACAAATGGTATTACCTATGCTTTTATTCTATTTTGTGTCTGACTCTTATGATCCAATAATTGGAGCAGTTTCTGTTGGAGTATTTGGTATTTTAGGTATTGTTTTTAGAAATAAAGCATTCTCAATGATTGTTAAAACATATAAATCTGAAAAACATTCAACATTATCAGCATATAAACAAACTAATTAATTATGATTTCATTTACTAACGTATCAAAAGTTTACNCAAAACAAGCTGTATTAGACATATTATTATTAGAAATCCCTAAAGGACAAACCTTTGGATTGGTTGGAAATAATGGTGCTGGAAAAACAACTATGTTTAGTTGTCTATTAGATTTAATNAAACCCAGNAAAGGTGTTGTAAAAAATAATAATGTAAATGTTAGAGAGAGTGAAGATTGGAAAAGCTTTACATCTGCATATTTAGATGAATCTTTTCTTATTGGTTATTTAATGCCTGAAGAATATTTTTATTTTATTGGTGAATTAAGAGGAGTTTCNAAAAGAGAAGTAGATNNATTTTTAAATCAATTTGAAGATTTGTTTAATGGAGAAATTCTTAAAGGGAAAAAATATATTAGGGATTTATCTAAAGGAAATCAAAAAAAGGTTGGAATTGTTGCTGCATTAATTGGAGANCCTGAAGTAATCATTTTAGACGAACCATTTGCTAATTTAGATCCAACTACACAAATTAGATTGAAAAAGATTATAAAAAAGTTGTCTCAAGACAGAAATATCACTGTGCTAATTTCAAGTCATGATCTTCAGGATGTTACAGAGGTTTCTGAAAGAATAGTTCTTTTAGAAAAAGGAAAAGTCGTTAGAGATATAAAAACAAGCAAAGAAACACTTAAGGAATTAGAATCTTATTTTACAAAAGATTAATTAAAAGTCTTTATTTGCCCAATTATTTATCTGATTAAAAATTTCACATAATTTTTCAGGAAATCTTTCTGTTTTTGTTATTATTCATTTCAAATTTTGGTAAGATTTTTGGACTAACTTTAAAAAAACAGAAAACATGAAAAAAATAATATTAGTATTTAGCTTAATTGCNGCTTTGAGTTTAAACTCTCAANTTCAATTAGATANACAAAAAAGNAATATAAAATGGACTGGCAAAGAACTTACAACNAANGANCATTTTGGATCTNTAAAATTATCNAANGCTCAGTTAGATTTTGACAATGAGAATATAATAGGAGGATCATTTGTGGTTGATATGACGACTCTAGATGTTCAAGACTTAACAGGCCGTGGAAAAGAAAGATTAGAAGGGCATTTGAGATCTGATGATTTTTTCTCGGTTGACAAACATAATGAGGCAAAACTTACAGTTAAAAGTTCAAAGAANACNAGTAATATTTCTTATGAGCTTAGTGGNGATNTAACAATTAAAGACATTACTCACCCNATTGTATTTACATTAACTGAAAATGCNAGNGGATATTCCTCTAGTTTAACTTTTGATAGATCTAAATATAATGTAAGATTTAGATCAGGATCTTTCTTTCAAAATCTAGGAGACAAGTTAATATTAGATGATATAGAATTAGAAGTAACATTAATGAAATAATTATGAATAAAATTGATAAGCCTATGTGTGGATGTGGAAACACATCAAATCCGAATGGATATTGTGATGGCTCACATAATAACAGGTAAATGAAAAAAATTGTTGCTTTTGGTGCAAGCTCATCATTGAATTCAATAAATAAAGATTTAGCCACTTATACTGCTTCTCAGGTTCCTGACTCGGCATCTATAGTTATAAATTTGATTGATTTTGAAATGCCTATTTATAGCACAGATAAGGAAAAAGAAAATGGCATTCCTGATTTGGCATATAAATTCAAAGACATTTTAAAAAATGCTGATGGAATTGTAATATCGTTNGCTGAACATAATGGAGTTTACACAGCTGCTTTTAAAAATATTTTTGATTGGATTTCCAGAATAGAAAAAGTTGTTTGGTATAATAAGCCCATGTTTTTATTAGCAACATCAAATGGTGATAGAGGAGCTATTTCAGTTCTTGAAATTGCCCATTCAAGAATTTCAAGAGGTAATCCATATGAAATACCTGTTTTTTCATTNCCAAATTTTAATAAAAATTTCCATATTGAAAAAGGTATTTTAGATGAAGAGTTAGATATAAAATTTAGAGAATCTTTAAATAAGTTTATTTCAAACATTATTGATGGCAATTAACATATTTTCAAAAGAGGAACAAGCGAGTGGTAATTTTAATTTTGGAGAAATTCTAGAAAAAAAACCTATTGGGTTTCATCAAGACGGTGGTAGACTTAAGCCTTATTCAAACTTATTTTATTGGGCACATGCTTGGACTCCTGATAAAAAAAGTACGATNGGATTACATCCTCATCAAGGTTTTGAAATTTGCAGTTTTGTACTTAAGGGTAAAATCAATCATTTTGATACTAAACAGAATAAATGGATTCCTCTTTCAGAAGGAGACGTGCAAATAATAAGGTCTGGAAATGGTATTTCTCATGCAGAAGAGATTGATGATAAATCTGAAATATTTCAAATTTGGTTTGATCCTGATTTGTCAAAATCACTTCAAAAAGAGGCTTCATATGATGATTACAGTTCAGATGATTTTAAAGTTATTGAGTTAGAGAATAAAACAAAAAAAATTATTANGGGAAATGAATCTCCTATGGAAATGGATAGCGAGAATATCTTTATAAATGAATATAATTTTAAAGACGGAAACCATACTTTAGAAATTAATAATGGTTTTATCCACTCTTTTTTTATTATTGAAGGCAATCTTTTAAATCAAAAAAACAATTTAGAAAAAGGAACTTTTTTCAGTGTTGACAATGAAGATGAATTAATATTTAGCAGTTCTGAAAATGCAAAGATTTTTGAAATAATTTCTCCAATTAATCCATCGTATAAAACTTATTCTCAGCTAAGATAAATTACTGAATTAATAATAGTATTTTTGAAACATGAAAAATATATTCTTTACTTTTCTAATAATTAATTTGTTATCATGTGGTGAAGCCAAGAATGAAGTTTCTGACATTTATGAATCAATTGAGCTTCCCGCTTTAAGAATCAATAATACTTTTGTTCAACCATTCAGAATCTTAAAAACGACAATATCGGATGCATCTAAATTTGATGTTAAGTATGGGAATACTGATCTTACTGTTGGGTACGTTTTGAGATATTATTTCTATACTGGTATAGATTTAAACGCTGACAAAACAGAGCTTATAAGCATGAATATTCAATCTTTTGCTCTTCAAGAATCAGATAATTCTGAACAAATTACTAGAGAAGCTATTTCTGAAATTAGACAAATGGCTTTTGGCTCACAAGAGTTTAAGGAATTTATAGAAAAATACTTTTCAGGATGTGTAGATTCTTCTAAAGTGGTAAATAATTGTGTTTATCCAACAGTGTATGAGCCAGTGTGTGGATGTAATGGTTTGACTTATTCAAACTCATCTGCAGCGGCATGTGATGGGGTGACTAATTATCAAGAAGGCCCTTGTCCCTAAGTAGATTTTACTTGTTTTTCCATTTGATTATAAATGGATAGTATAATCAATCCAAAAGCGATACCGCTAACTAATAAAATTATACTTGATAATCCAGTTGCGCTAAAGGATAGTCTTAATAATATTGTTGAAATAATAAAACCTGTATTTCGAATTAATTGAGAATATCTTTCAGTGTATTGAAATGATATTAGAAGAATAAATACATCAACCAAAATTAAAATGGTGAAGAAATCAATGAAAAAGAGGTAGTTTAAATTATCATCAAAAGGTTGATTAGAGAAAACACCATTAAACCAGTCTATAAAGCTTATAGCACATAATGTTGTAAGCACTGGAACTAGAATTAAACTGATTAATCTTTTGTAATTAATAAACCTATCCAAATTTTTATTTACAGATAATTTTGGAAGATTTTCTTTTAATTTTCTAAAAATAAAAATCAGGAAAAACACTACTAAAATCCCAGCTAAATCATAAATAAGTTGAATATTATTTTCATTTACTAGCCAATTATCATCAAGGTTAACTTCGGGAATGTCTTTAAAAATTTTTCTGATGAGAATTAATGAAATAATTTCATATTGTTTTCCAACAGAAGTTGTAAATGATCTTGGAAGATAGTAAATCAACAAAAAGGCTTCATAAACTAATATAAATGAAAAAGGGGTGTATATAGCGGATATAGGATTTTGTAATAAACTCTCTTCACCAATGGAAAAGTTTAAAACACCATTATTATTTAAAAGAATTAGTCCTAAATGAATGATAAAACCTGTAGTTGCAAAAAACAATATAAATCTTTCGAAGTTTTTAAGGTTATTCTTAGAGAAAACCCTCATAAAAAGTTTTTCAATTTTAGCACTCATGAATCTATTATTTAGAAATGATTCTCCAAAAAACATTCCAAATTTATTCTGTTTGATTTTTTTTTAATATAATTACAGTATAAAAACAACAACTAACTAGCGTTTTATATTAGAATTTTAAGTTTTAAAGATGTTTAAAAATTTTAAAAAATCGACAGTACTATTATTAGCAGCAGCCTTTATTTCATTCTTATTATCAGTAACCCTATGGTTCTCAGGATTTAAAGATGAAGGACTGTATGTTGGTTTATGGGTGCCATCAATTTTAGCTTTCGGTTCTTTTATAAAACAAAATTACAAGTAGTATATGGAGATCTATTTATTTTTTGTGGGATTCTTAGTGACATGCTTGGTTATAGCTAGTATTTTTTTGATTAATTCTGAAGAAAAGGATAAGTATAGCGATCTAGATCAAGCTAATGATGTAGACTATGATGGAATGGGAAATTATGGCAGATTTCCTCAAAAAAATTAACCTTTTCTTCTAGCTTCTATAAAGCTTTTAATGAAGAAAATTATAGCTATTACAGATGATGCAATCATTGCAGAAACTCTTCCAACTGCAAGATCATTTCCTCTTTCTATTGCACCATTTAAAGGCATGAACAATCCTATAAGACAAATGAAGGTTGCCAGAACCGCAAGGTGTGCAATTACTTTATTTTGATTTTTTATACCATTATTACATAATAATAAAACAACACCAAACATAACAGGTATTAATGCTGTCATTGACTTACCATCACCATCAAAATAACCCCATCCACCAACAACGATTAGGATTATTGAATTTAAAAGATTTGCTTTAGTTGAATTCATATTTTTCTTTTAAAATTAATACTTATAATATATATGGCAAAACGGCTTTCCTTTTCTTTGGATAATTGTCAAAGTATTCATTGTACCACTCATGATGATTTAATGCTCTAGGAACTAAATTAAAAAAAGTCCAAAGTGCAAAACTTAGCGCAGCGAGATTAAACGCAATGAAGAAATAACCTATCCATTCAATTATTTCTCCAAAATGATTTGGGCATGAAATCAATCGAAACATTCCTCCATTTGGAATTTTATATCCAGAACTTTCTTTTCTTAAGGATATAAGTTTATTATCAGATTGAATATTAATTGACATTCCAATTATAAATAAGACAGCTCCAATTATAAATGTTGCATTAAAATTTATATCCGACTCTAAAAAATATCCGACATATATTCCATTTAATAGCCCATTTATACAATTGAATAAAAATGCACTAATAGCAATGGATATTGGCATTTTTTTATTCTTTGTTTTAATCCTCATTGGAAATATAATGACTCTATTGAAATAGTGTATAAACCATAAGCTAACAAGTAGTATTGACAAGGAGTTCATTTCATTTTTTCCGAAAATACTAATTAAAGGCATCAATAGTAATGCAGGAAGCTCCATCCAAAACCACCCCCATGAATTACTAATCATTAACCCCCAGCCATCTGAGGAATGTCTTCCGTAGGGAGCTCTAACTTTACTTATTATTAAATAAGAAAAAGTCAAAAACCCAATGATAATCCATAGTATAACATAATTATTAAATGACATAAAAAAATGGCTCAAATAAATTGAGCCATTAATTTAGAAAAAACTTAGTAACTATTTATTATTCACGAGTTAAACTAATTGC
>NZZF01000039.1 GCA_002702385.1 Flavobacteriaceae bacterium
ACTTTGATTTTAAAGGATAATATCGAGAGTATTGCAATGAAAAGTATTAATCCATCTTTAATTGATGAGGAATTCAACATGCTAGAAAATATAGATTATAAAATTGCTCTTAATTCAAAAGAAGGAAATGAAACGCTATTGAGATTAGAGAAGGTTAAAGCATTACCCAGAATTAGTGCTTACATTTCTGGATCATACAATGGTTACAATGAGTCTTTCAGAATAACTAACCCAAAGCAAAACTGGTACGGATCATCTCAACTAGGAATAAATATGTCTTTACCAATTTTTAGTTCACTTCAAAGGACAGCTTCTACTCAAAGAGCAAAAATTGAGTTAGAAAAAGCTGAGTTAAATCTAAAAGAAACTGCTGCTACTTTGAATCTTGAAGTGCAAAAAGCAAGAAATGATTATAATTTTTCAATAAATAATTATGAAACAGCACTGAAAAATTTAAGTCTTGCTGAAAGTATTGAAAAGAAAAATCAAATAAAATTTTATGAGGGTTTGTCCTCAAGTTTTGATTTAAGACAAGCACAAAATCAATTATACACTATTCAAAACGAATACCTGGAGGCAACTCTTAAAATAATCGAGAATAAAATTAATCTTGAAATTCTATTAAACAAGTCATGAAAAAATTTATATATCCCATTTTTATCTTATTTATAGTTAGTTGTAATAATGATAATAAAAAAACTATAGAGGAATTAATTAATGAAGGAAACCTTGAAGAACTTCAAGAAAGAAGGTCTAGTCTTATTATTCAGAAAGGACAAATAAATAATGAATTAAAAGAAATCACCGAGGGAGTTTCAATTTTAGATACTGCAAAAAGTTTTGTGTTAGTAAATACAGTAACTACAAAAACAGAAACAATTAATCACTTTTCTAAATTTCAAGGTATTATAAAAACAGATCAAAATATGATACTATATCCTGAATTCAGTGGAAGGGTTGCAAAAATATATGTTGATGAAGGTGATGTAGTTAAAAAAGGGCAAGCACTAGCAAAAATTGATGATGGTGGGCTTTACAATGAATTAAAATTAGTAGAAAGTCAAGCCAAACTTGCAAAAACTATTTATGAAAGACAATCAAAATTATGGAATGATAAAATTGGATCTGAAATTCAATATTTAGAGGCAAAAACAAATTATGAAATTCAAAATAATAGACTCAAAAGCATAACAGAATCTCTAGCTAAAACAACTATTACTGCACCCTTTAGCGGTACTATTGATGAAATTTTTATTGAAGAAGGAAATTTAGTTTCTCCTCCNATGATGCCAGATCAAGGAAATGCATTTAGAATTATAAACTTAAATGAGCTTTATGNNGAGTCTNTCATACCAGAAAGTTTTATCGGTAAAATAAAAAAAGGNGCTGANGTTCAAGTTGAGATTCCAGTTTTGAATAAATCNTTTAATTCTNNAATTAAACATTCTGTTAGTTCAATANATCAATTATCAAGAACATTNAAAATNGAAGTTTCTGTNCCTAAAAATNANTTGGATTTAATTCCAAACTTAAATGTTGANGTTAATGTTTTAGACTACACAAATTCTCAAGCTATTTTNGTTCCNGAATCAATTGTTTCCGAAGANTCTGANAATAANAAATTTCTTTTCANTGTTTTAAACAATAAGGCTAAAAAAACAATTGTTGAAACTGGATATACACAAAATGGAATGATAGAAATTACAACTGGACTAGANGTTAATGAAANNGTTATTAATGAAGGNGGTAGAATTGTTAAAGATGGGCAAAATGTAAAAATATTCAATGAAGATGAATAAAGTCGATAAAGAATTTAAGCCATCNGTTTGGGCTATAAGTAAATCAAACATCATTTACTTTTTGATGTTCATNTTTTTAGCATTTGGNATTAATGCTTANAATACATTACCNAGAGAAGATTTCCCTGAAATNATAACNAGTGAAGTATTTATTAGCACNATCAANCCTGGAAANACNCCTGAAGATATNGAAAGATTTATNACTGTACCNTTAGAAGAGGCNGTAAAAGGAGTCAGTAATTTAGTTGATATAAANTCNACTTCACTTGAAAATTACTCNATNATAAGTTTAGANTTTGATGAAGAAATAGATATTGAACTTGCCAANCAAAAAGTTAGAGANCAAATAGATTCTGTTATTTCNGGAGAAGACTGGCCAACATTTAATAANGTAAAAGTTGAGCCTGATATTTTAAGCATGAGTTTAGCTGAGGAAATGCCAATATTAAATGTNAATATACAAGGTGATTATCCNACTGAACAACTAAAAACATATGCNGAAATTCTTGAAGACAGAATTGAAAAACTAGATGAAATTAAAGAGGTTGATATTTTAGGNGCTCAAGATGAAGAAATAGAAGTTGCCGTTGATATTAAAAAAATGACNGCNTCTAANGTTAGTTTTGAAGANATCCTTAGTGCAATTGCNTATGGAAACAGAACNATTGCTGCTGGNAATATNGTNTCTGACGGNCAAAGAAGAACCNTAAGNATNNTNGGGGAAATTGNAANNCCAGATGATTTAAAAAACTTTGTNATAAAAAATGAATTTGGNCCTGTATATCTNGANGATGTTGCTGAAATAAATTTTAAAGAAAGTGAAAAGAAAAGTTATGCNCGTGAATTTGCAAAAAATTTNGTTTCNCTTGCAGTNAANAAAAGATCTGGTAAAAACCTGATTAATGCTGCNAANAAAATTGATGTCATNGTAGATGAAGTTATAAAAAATGAATTTCCTTCNGATTTAGANGTAGTTATAACTAATGACATGTCTAACAGAATTATNAGNCAAGTTGATGATTTAGTAAATAATATTCTTTTTGGAATATTTCTAGTTACAACTGTACTNATGTTTTTCCTAGGATTTAGAAATGCATTATTTGTTGGATTTGCAATTCCTATGTCAATGTTTATGTCATTAATGATTATTTCTGCATTGGGATATAGCCTTAATACAATGATTCTATTTGCCTTAGTTATGGGNCTAGGAATGTTAGTTGATAATGGNATTGTTGTNGTTGAGAATGTTTATAGATTAATGGAAAAGGAAGGTATGTCAAAAATTGAAGCTGCAAAACTTGGAATCAGCGAAATTGCTTATCCAATTATAGTTTCTACAGCAACTACAGTTTTAGCTTTTGTTCCATTAGGACTATGGCCAGGCACAATTGGTCAGTTTATGATTTACCTACCAATTACTTTATCAATAGTTTTGGGATCATCTTTATTCGTAGCCATATTTTTTAACTCTATGTTAGTTTCAAAATTTATGAGCATAGATGAAAAAAATCTTTCTAAAAAAGATCTAATTAGATTGACATATTTTCTTTCTGGAATTGGTTTGTTTTTATTTATAATTGGAGGATCAGCAAGAGGATTTGGAACACTTTTCATATTCATAAATATTTTCTTTTGGCTATACTCATATTACATAAAATCATTAGCATTAAGATTTAGAACAATTTTTTTAGGTTGGCTTGAAGATAAGTATGAAAGATTTTTAAGATTTGCTTTAACCGGCTGGAGAGCATTTGCTTTTCTTTTTGGAACAATACTTTTACTTTTTCTAACTATGATTCTTGTTGGAATAGCAGGACCAAAAATTGAATTTTTCCCAGATAATGAACCTAACCAAATTATAATTTATGCTGAATACCCTCAGGGGACTGACATTAAAAAAACAAATGCTATTACAAAAGAAATTGAAAGTGAAGTACTAGAAGTAATTAACAATAAAAAATATTTTGAAGGCTCTAAAAACTTCATGATTGAATCCATGCTTGCACAAGTTGGTGAAGGTGCCGGTAATCAGCAAAATGATTTTGGTTCCCAAGCAGATATGCCACAGAAATCTAAAATAACCGTAACATTAAGAGAATTTAAATACAGAAATGGATTTTCAAGTGAAGATTTAAGAAGTGATGTTCAAAGAAAGTTAAGTGGTAAATATCCTGGATTAGCGGTTTCTGTAGAAAAAGATGATAATGGGCCTCCAGCTGGATATCCAGTTAATATAGAAATAACAGGTAAAGATTATTTAGAATTAATTAGGACAGCTGAGGAAATGAGAATTTTCATCAATGATCAAAAAATTGCTGGAATTGAAGAATTAAAGATTGATGTAAATAAAAACAAGCCCTCTATTCAGATTGAAGTTGACAGAGAAAAAGCTGGTGAGCTCGGTATAAATCCTAGCCAAATTGGTTTAGTGTTAAGAAGATCTCTTTTTGGTGAAAAAGCAGGGATTTATAAAAAAGATGGAGAAGATTATGATATCAATGTGAGGTTCAATGAAACTGATAGATATGACAAATCATTACTGTACAACCAGAATGTTATTTTTAAAAATATGAACAATGGACAATTAGTTGAAGTGCCAATTGCTTCACTAATTAAGTCTGAAAACGTTGAAACATACAGTGCTATAAAGCATAGAAACTTAACAAGAGTAGTTACTTTGTATTCTTCAATTTTTGCTGGATATAATGCAAAAGAAATTGTGGATCAAATCAAATTTCAACTTGATGGATTTGAAGTTTCAGAAAATGTGAAATATAAATTTACTGGTGAAATTGAAGAGCAAGATAAAAACCAAGACTTTTTAAACACTGCCCTAATAATGGCATTAATGCTAATATTATTACTATTGGTATTCCAATTTAATTCTATTGTAAAACCATTAATTATTATACTTTCTATTTTCTTAAGCTTTATTGGTGTTTTCCTAGGTCTAATAATTTTTGATATGACTTTTGTTATAATTATGACAATGCTTGGTATTATTTCATTAGCTGGTATTGTTGTAAACAATAGTGTTGTACTAATAGATTATACGCAACTTTTATTGGACAGAAAAAAAGCTAAACTAAATCTTGAAAAAGATAATATGTTACCTAAAAATGAAATTTTCGAGTCTATTGTTAAAGGTGGAAAAGCAAGATTAAGACCGGTTATTTTAACTGCAATTACTACAATTCTAGGATTAATTCCATTAGCTATAGGTTTGAATATTGATTTAATGAGTTTATTTAGCACNGGTGATCCAAATATTTATATTGGTGGTGATAATGTAATTTTTTGGGGACCTTTAGCTTGGACTGTCATATTTGGATTAACATTCGCAACATTCCTTACTCTTATTATTGTCCCAGTAACATTTTATCTGAGTAAAAGGTTAGCTTTAAAAATTCGTAGCTTTAAGTTGAGCTAATTGATTATTGAATTTTAGTTCTAAATTAAATTTTGTTAGATATTTGCATATATGTATCGTACTCATAACTGTGGTGAATTAAGAAAATCTGATATTAATTCTGAAGTAGTACTTTGCGGATGGGTACAAAGAATTAGAAATAAAGGTTTTTTAATTTGGATTGATTTAAGAGATCGATATGGAATTACTCAACTTTTCATTGACTCTGAAAAAACATCTGATGAAGTCATTTCAATCGCTAAATCATTGGGCAGAGAATTTGTTATCTCTGTCACTGGAAAAGTCATTGAAAGAGAAGCTTCAAATGAAAAAATATCTACTGGGGAAATTGAAATTTCAGTTGAAAATATTAAAGTATTAAATGAATCTGAAGTTCCGCCATTTACTATTGAAAATGAATCTGATGGTGGCGATGAACTTAGAATGAAATATAGATATTTAGATCTTCGTAGAAATCCTCTCAAAAACAATATTATTTTCAGAAATGATTTAACTTTTGAAATAAGAAAGTATTTGAAAGAAAATGGGTTTATAGATATCGAAACTCCTTATTTAATCAAATCAACACCTGAAGGAGCCAGAGATTTCGTTGTTCCTTCAAGAATTAATCCTGGTGAATTTTATGCACTTCCACAATCACCACAAACATTTAAACAACTTTTAATGATAAGTGGTTTTGACAAGTATGTGCAAATTGTAAAATGTTTTCGTGATGAAGATTTAAGAGCTGACAGACAACCTGAGTTTACTCAAATTGACTGCGAAATGTCTTTTGTAGATCAAGAGGATGTAATTTCAACTTTTGAAGGGTTGGTAAAACATGTGTTTGACAAATGCTTAGATTATGATCTAGGTAAATTTAAAAGAATAGCATACACTGATGCAATGGAAAGATATGGTTCTGACAAACCAGACACTCGATTTGATATGCAGTTTTTTAATTCAAGTGAAAAAGCTAAAGGAAATGGATTTAAAATCTTTGATGACAGTGAAGCTATATATGGATTCAATGTAACATCTGGTGCTGAGCTTTCTAGAAAGGAAATTGATTCTTATATAGACTGGGTAAAAAGACCACAAATAGGAGCGCTCGGATTAATTTGGATTAAACATAATATGGATGGTTCAATAAAATCTTCTATTGATAAATTCTTTGATGCTGATCAATTAAAAGATTTAACCAATTCTAGTCCAGGTGATATAAGCTTCATAATNTCTGGAAATAAGAAAAAAACACTTACTCAGTTAGGAGNCTTAAGAATTGAAGTAGCTGAAAGATTTGGACTAAGAAATAACGGAAAATTTGAAGCTCTTTGGGTAACTGATTTTCCACTTTTTGAATGGGATGAAGATTCTAAAAGTTATCATTCAATGCACCATCCNTTCACATCACCTGTTAATGGAATAATTACTGATAATCCTGCTGATACATTTGCCAATGCTTATGACTTGGTTATTAATGGAAATGAAATTGGNGGAGGATCAATCAGAATTCANAATAAAGAATTACAACAACAAGTTTTCTCNATTTTAGGATTTTCTGAACAAGAAGCTCTTGAGCAATTTGGCTTTTTACTTAATGCCTTTAAATATGGTGCTCCTCCACATGGTGGAATAGCTTTTGGTCTAGATAGATTAGTTGCCGTTATGAATCAGGATGAGTCAATAAGAGACTATATTGCGTTTCCTAAAAATAACAGCGGCAGAGATGTTATGATCGATAGCCCGTCTAAAATTGATAATCAACAATTAGACGATCTAAATATAAAATNGAAATAAATTTTGCTCCTTAGAATTTCTTTATATCTAATTTTTATTTGTGATATGGCTATCCTCTTTTACGGATTATATATCAAAAGTTCAGATATTATTTTTGGAGAAAAACTAATAGGTATAAGTGTATTAGTTTTTTGTTTTTTATTTATGCCATTATTTTTATACTACAGATATAGAAATAAAAAACTAGATGATTATCTGTACAAGGATTAGTCCTGCTTTTCTTTTCTTTTTTTAATAAAAAAAGCGTCAATTAAAAGCTTACTTTCTTTTGACATAACTCCAGAAGTTAATTTAGTTTTTGGGTGAATTTTTGTTCCTAACACTTTAAATCCTCTATGCGGATCGCTTGCTCCATAAACTAATCTACTCAATTGTGCCCAATACATTGCACCTGCACACATTTGACATGGCTCAAGAGTTACATACATTGTACAATCATTTAAATATTTTCCACCAATGTAATTTGCTGCAGATGTAATTGCTTGCATCTCAGCATGCGCTGTGACATCATTTAATGTTTCCGTAAGGTTATGTGACCTTGCAATAATTTTATCATTTGAAACAATAATTGCCCCTACTGGAACTTCATCTTTTTCAAATGCAACTTTGGCTTCTTGCAAAGCTTTCTCCATAAAATAATGATCTTTTTGTTCTTGATTCATTAACTGAGTTTTTTATACCATTCCAATGCTAAGCCATCTGTTAAACTAGCTATAAAACAACTTACATCTAACAGACTAGAATATAAATCTGTGTCTTTATTTAGATACTCTTTCGGAATACATTCAAGCGCTAATTCATCAAATGCACTTACTTTATCTTCACGCCAGTTAATAACTGAACTAGTAAATGTTTTTAATAAGAAATTTAAAACTTTGTAGCCCGTAAGTTCTTTTTCAATTACTTCTTTTGATTTATAAACTTTATCGATACTAATCTCGATGATACTTTCCATTTGAGATTTATATTTTGAAAGTGACATTAGTGATGTCTCTAATTCTCCTTTCAAAATTTTATCTTCATTTTCTATAAAAATATTAACAGCCTCATTAATCAATGTGTTAATTGCAAGTGCTCTTAGATAAGCAATTCTTTGAGATTTTAATCCCATAGAATTATATTTTTTTCTGTCAATTGACTCACTAACAAGCTTAACTAAAAATTCCAATGCAAATTCTTCAGGTATCCAATCTAGATTTATTCCGTCTTCAAAGTCAATCAATGTATAGCAAATATCGTCAGCTGCTTCAACCAAGTATGTTAATGGATGACGACTGAATTGATTATCACTGCTTTTAAGTCCAAGCTCGGTTGCAACTTCATCAAAAAAATCAGATTGACTTGAGAAATAACCATATTTTTTATCCTTTATATGTTTAGTTGGTTTATGAGGAAGCGAGCTTTTGGGATATTTAGTAAATGCACCTAAAGTAGCATAACTTAATCTTAATCCACCTGGTGAACCAGGCTTACTTTCTGTTAAAATTTTAAAACCATTAGCATTTCCCTCAAATGTGCATAAATCATTGTACTGAAGATCTGTCAATTGAGATTTATACTCCAAACCATCTCCAATTTTATAAAAGTCACCAATTGCAGATTCTCCGCTATGGCCGAATGGAGGATTTCCAATATCATGAGCTAAACTTGCAGCAGCAACTATACTTCCAAAATCATTAATTTGATATCCATGAATTTGATTTAAGTATGGATGTTTATTTAAAATATGTTTACCAACAATTCTTCCTAAGCTTCTTCCAACTACAGAAACCTCCAGACTA
>NZZF01000040.1 GCA_002702385.1 Flavobacteriaceae bacterium
CAATGAGAATGAATGCTGAAGGTATTAAGGTTCAAATTTCAGGGAGATTGAATGGAGCTGAAATGGCTAGATCTGAAACATATAAAGATGGTAGAATTCCATTGTCAACTTTTAGAGCAGACATTGATTATGCTCTTGTTGAAGCGCACACTACTTATGGTAGGTTAGGAGTTAAAGTTTGGATTATGAAAGGTGAAGTNTATGGNAAGAGAGAGTTNTCTCCTCTNGTNGGNTTAAGTTTGGCTTCATCAAAAANNAAGAANAATAAACAAAGAAGAAGATAAATTTTAGATTATGTTATCACCNAAGAGACAGAAGTTTAGAAAAATGCAAAAAGGGAGAATGAAAGGAAACTCCCAGAGAGGTCACAGACTTTCAAATGGNATGTTTGGAATTAAATCTCTTGAATCTAAATTTATTACTTCTAGACAAATTGAAGCTGCNAGGATTGCTGCAACAAGNTATATGAAAAGAGAAGGACAATTNTGGATNAANATTTTTCCAGATAAACCTATNACAAAAAAACCATTGGANGTNAGAATGGGTAAAGGTAAAGGNGCTCCTGAATATTTTGTAGCTGTTGTTAAGCCTGGTAGAATTATGTTTGAAGTTGCAGGTGTTAGTATTGAAATTGCTCAAGAAGCNNTAAGGTTAGCAGCTCAAAAATTACCTTGTAAAACAAAGTTTGTTATTGCTAATGATTATGAACTAGTTTAATATGAAACAAAAAGAAATTAAAATATTAACTGANGANGAACTNAANGANAAATTAGNTTCANTGACTNGTAGTTTNTATGAANCNAANGTNACTCATGCTGTTTCNCCTCTNGANAANCCNNTNCAGGTTAGNAANTTGAGAAGAACNATAGCTAGNNTAAAGACTGAAATTTCAAAAAGATCTCAAAAATAATTATGGAAAAAAGAAATNTAAGAAAAGAAAGGATTGGANTTGTTACAAGTAACAAAATGGAAAANTCTATAGTTGTTTCTGAAGTNGGNAAAGTTAAACANCCAAANTATGGNAAGTTNGTACTTAANACAAAGAAATATCATGTTCANGATGAAAAAAATGAATGTGGAGAAGGTGATGTNGTTAAAATTATGGAAACCAAACCTATCAGCAAGAATAAATGTTGGAGATTGGTTCAAATTATTGAAAAAGCAAAATAAATGGTACAACAAGANAGTAGATTATTAGTTGCAGATAACACGGGAGCAAAAGAAGTTCTAACNATTCGTGTTTTAGGNGGNACCAAAAGAAGATATGCTTCNCTTGGTGATAAAATTGTAGTAAGTGTTAANAATGCTACACCNAATGGNACTGTTAAAAAAGGTCAAGTTTCTANTGCAGTTGTTGTAAGAACTCAAAAAGAGGTAAGAAGAAAAGATGGTTCATANATAAGATTTGATGATAATGCATGTGTTTTACTTGATGCTGCTGGTGAAATGAGAGGAACNAGAGTATTTGGCCCNGTAGCANGAGAATTNAGAGATAAAAATTTTATGAAAATTGTTTCANTAGCACCAGAAGTATTATAATATGAGAATTAAAGTAGGAGATANTGTAAAAGTATTAGCTGGGGATCATAAAGGTTCTACAGGAAAAGTTGTTAAAGTATTTAGANNTAAAAATACAGCTTTAGTTGAAGGTGTNAATCTTGTNAAAAAACANAANAAACCAAATGCTAATAATCCNAAGGGTGGTATAACTGAAAANGAGGCTCCAATAAANTTATCTAATATTTCTCTTGTAACTAAAGATGGTGANATTACCAGAGTNGGTTNCANAACNGAGAAAGANGGTAAAAAGGTNAGATTCTCAAGAAAATCAAATGAAATTATTTAAGTTATGAGTTACGTNCCTAGATTAAAAAAAGANTATAANGATGTAATTACTAAAAANTTGATGNATAATCATAGNTTNGGTAATATNATGCAAGTNCCAAAACTTAAAAAAATTGTTATTAGTAAAGGTGTTGGTGCAGCAGTTGCAGANAAAAAATTAATTGATCATGCTTTAGATGANNTTNCACTTATTTCTGGGCAGAAAGCAATTGCAACAATGTCNAAAAAAGANATTTCNAACTTCAAACTTAGAAAAGGTATGCCTGTTGGNGNAAAAGTTACTTTNAGAGGTGATAGAATGTATGAGTTNTTAGATAGACTCATNACCGCTGCTCTTCCTAGNGTAAGAGATTTTCAAGGNATAAAAGTTTCTGGATTTGATGGAAGNGGAAATTANAACCTTGGGGTAACNGANCAAATAATNTTTCCTGAGATTAACATTGATAAAGTTAATAAGATNTCAGGNATGGATATNACTTTTGTTACNTCNACNGANNANGATAANTTAGCANAAAGCTTATTAAAGGAATTAGGACTTCCATTTAAAAAAAATTAAACTATGGCAAAAGAATCAATGAAAGCCCGTGAGGTGAANAGAGCTAAANTGTGNGCNCGTTATGCGNCAAAAAGAAAAGCNTTAAANGAAGCNGGTGATTATTTAGGNTTACANAANNTNCCCAANAANTCATCNCCTGTNAGATCTCACAANAGATGTAAAATTACTGGTCGTCCAAANGGTTATATGAGACAGTTTGGNTTATCAAGAGTTATGTTTAGAGAAATGGCTAACAAAGGTTTAATTCCAGGTGTAAGAAAAGCAAGTTGGTAAATAAAATAAAATTATGAATACAGATCCAATCGCAGATTTTTTAACAAGACTNAGAAATGCNAATCGTGCAGGTCATAAGACTGTTATAATTCCTATGTCAAAAATGAAAAAAGAAATTACTCAGATTCTTTTTGANCAAGGATNTATTCTTAATTATAAGTTTGATNANGANGGAGTTCAAGGCTCAATTAAAATTGCTTTAAAATATGATAAACTAAGTAAAGAGCCAGTTATAAAAAAATTAGAAAGAGTAAGTAAGCCAGGACTTAGAAAATATACTAATAGTTCCTCCATTCCGAGAGTTTTGAATGGTCTTGGAATTAATATTGTTTCAACTTCTAAAGGCTTAATGACAGGAAAAAAAGCATCTAGAGAAAATTTAGGTGGTGAAATAATTTGTAACGTTTATTAATTATGTCAAGAATAGGTAACAGTCCAATTGTAGTTCCAGAAGGTGTTAATGTAGAAATTAACTCCAATGAGTTAGTTGTGTCAGGAAAGTTAGGTTCTTTATCACAGGTGTTTGATGGAGTTTCTGTTTCAAAAGAAGATAACATAATAACTGTTTCTAGAAACTCTGAATCTAAGGATCATAAATCTAAACATGGTTTGTACAGATCTTTATTTGCAAATATGGTTACTGGTGTTAATGAAGGGTTTACAAAAGAACTTGAATTAGTTGGGGTTGGTTACCGAGCATCAAATAGTGGTCAAAAACTAGATATTGCGTTAGGTTTTTCTCATAACATAGTTCTTGAGTTACCTTCTGAGTTAAAAGTTGAAACTATTAACGAAAAGGGTAAAAATCCAATAATTAAATTAACATCTCACGACAAACAATTAGTAGGAATGGTGGCTGCTAAAATTAGATCATTTAGAAAACCAGAACCATATAAAGGAAAAGGAGTAAAATTTGTTGGTGAGCAAATAAGAAGAAAGGCTGGTAAATCTGCTTAAAAAATTAAAGATGGGTAATAAAATTATACTTAAAAGAAATAAGATTAAGAAAAGAATCAGAAAAGTTGTTTTTGGTTCTAATGAAAGACCTAGACTTTCTGTATACAGAAGTAACAAGGAAATTTATGCTCAAATCATAAACGATGTTGATAAAAAAACAATAGTTGCTGCATCATCTAAAGACAAAGAATTAAAAATTAAAACTACTAACAAGATTGAAATATCTAAAATAGTAGGTAATTCAATTGGACAAAAAGCAGTTAAGGCGGGTGTAAAATCAGTTTCTTTTGATAGAAATGGTTATTTGTACCACGGTAGAGTGAAATCATTAGCTGAAGGTGCTCGTGAAGCAGGACTTAAATTTTAAAGTTTATGAATAAAAAAAATAATGAATTTGTAAAACCAGGTGGTCTCGATCTTAAAGACAGACTAGTTAGTATTCAAAGAGTAACTAAAGTTACTAAAGGTGGAAGAGCTTTTGGTTTTTCAGCTATTGTTGTTGTAGGTGATGAAAATGGTGTTGTAGGTCATGGATTGGGTAAAGCTAAGGAAGTTTCTATCGCAATTTCCAAAGCTGTTGAAGATGCAAAAAAGAATTTGGTAAGAATTCCTTTATACAACTCAACAATTCCACACCAACAAAAAGGTAAACATGGTGGAGCACGAGTTTATATTCAGCCTGCATCAGAGGGTACTGGAGTTATTGCTGGTGGTGCAGTGAGAGCAGTTTTAGAGTCAGTAGGGATTCAAGATGTATTATCAAAATCACAAGGATCATCTAACCCTCACAATGTAGTTAAGGCTACTTTTAATGCTCTTTTTCAGTTAAGAGATGCTAATAAAGTTGCTCAGGAAAGAGGTATAAGTTTAGAAAAAGTTTTTAACGGATAATTATGAGCACTATTAAGATTAAGCAAGTTAGAAGCAAAATTAACAGACCAATTGATCAAAAAAGAACCCTTGAGGCTCTTGGATTAAGAAAAATTGGTCATACTGTTGAACATAAATTAACTCCTTCTATTGAAGGAATGATAAAAAAAGTTGAACATTTAATAACTGTAATTAAATAATATGGAATTATCTAATCTATCACCATCTAAAGGTTCAGTTACTGCCAAGAAAAAAAGACTAGGTAGAGGTCAGGGTTCTGGAAAAGGTGGCACAGCAACAAGAGGTCATAATGGTGCTAAATCAAGATCTGGTTATTCCAAAAAGCTTGGATTTGAAGGTGGACAAATGCCTCTTCAAAGAAGAATTCCAAAATTTGGTTTTAAAAATATAAATAGAGTTGAATATCAACCTGTAAATTTGAATGCTTTACAGTTATTAGTTGATAATAAAAAAATAAAAAAAGGAACAGTAAACGTTAATGTTCTAATTGAAAACGGTTTGGTAGGGAAAAATGATCTTGTCAAAATTTTAGGATCAGGTGAAATTAAAACTGCTCTTAAAGTTGAGGCTCACAAATTTTCCAAATCAGCTCAAGCACAGATAGAAAAATCTGGTGGTGAAGTAAAAGTATTATAGATGTTAAAATTTATTGAAACATTAAAAAATATTTGGGCTATAGATGAGCTAAAGAATAGAATTTTAATAACTCTATTTTTTCTAGCTATTTATAGGTTAGGAGCACAAGTTGTTCTTCCTGGTGTTGATTATAATATCATCGCTGATGCAAAAATTGCTGGAAGTGGAGGTCTTCTTGGTTTATTAAATGCGTTTACTGGAGGTGCTTTTGCAAATGCTTCAGTTTTTGCTCTTGGTATTATGCCATATATATCAGCATCAATTGTTGTTCAGTTAATGGGTGTTGCTGTTCCATATCTTCAAAAATTACAAAAAGAGGGTGAAAGTGGAAGAAAAAAAATTACCCAAATAACTCGCTGGCTAACCATTGCAATTTGTGTTGTACAAGCACCAGCTTATCTTTATGGTTTGAGTGCCCTCGGTGTGCCTGATGCAGCATTTGTATTAGGAAAAGGTGTTTCATTTATGATTCCCGCTGTTATAATATTAGTTACTGGTTGTGTTTTTGCAATGTGGTTAGGTGAAAAAATTACAGATAGAGGAATAGGTAATGGAATTTCTTTATTAATTACTGTAGGTATTATTGCATCACTACCACTTTCATTTGCTCAGGAATTTATTTCTCAGCTTTCTGGTAGTGGAGGTTTATTAATGATTGCAATTGAATTTGTAATTTGGGTTATTGTTATAGCATTATGTATCCTATTGGTACTAGCTGTNAGACAAATCCCAGTTCAATANGCAAGAAGATCTGTTGGNATCGGTCAGANTAATATGTTTTCAAAGCGTCAATANATNCCGCTTAGACCATATGCTGCAGGNGTAATGCCTATTATATTTGCTCAAGCTATNATGTTTGCACCAGCNTATGTCGGTCANATNATAGGTGGAACTTTTGGTCAATGGATGCAAGCCTCATTCTCTGATATGTTTGGNNTAGCNTATAATATTTTATTTGGATTACTAATAATATTATTTACTTTTTTCTATACTGCTATTACAGTTCCNACAAATAAAATGGCTGANGATTTAAAACGAAGTGGTGGTTTTGTTCCTGGNATTAAACCGGGAGGTGAAACTGCTGATTTTTTAGATAAAATTATGTCCTTAATTACTTTTCCTGGATCTATATTTCTTGCTTTACTTTCAGTATTACCTGCTATAATAGTAGCATTAATGCAGATTCAGCAAGGTTGGGCATTATTTTACGGTGGAACTTCACTATTAATCATGGTTGGAGTTGCAATTGATACTATTCAGCAAATAAATGCATATTTATTGAATAGACATTATGATGGTTTAATGAAAACTGGAAAAAATAGAAGAGTAGCATAAATATGGCAAAGCAATCTGCAATAGAACAAGATGGAGTTATTATCGAAGCATTATCAAATGCTATGTTTAGAGTAGAATTAGAAAATGGTCATGTTGTAACTGCTCATATATCTGGTAAGATGAGAATGCATTACATAAAATTGCTTCCAGGTGATAAGGTAAAACTTGAAATGAGTCCTTATGATTTAACAAAAGCAAGAATAACATTTAGACAGTAAATTATGAAAGTAAGAGCGTCATTAAAAAAAAGAAGTCCTGAGTGCAAAATTGTACGAAGAAAAGGTAAATTATATGTAATTAATAAAAAGAATCCTAGATTCAAACAAAGACAAGGTTAATATTATGGCAAGAATTTCAGGGATAGATATACCAAAAGAAAAAAGAGGAGCTATTGCACTTACTTATATTTATGGGATAGGTAAAAGCAGAGCTCAAAAAATATTAAAAAAAGCTGATGTTAGTGAGGATAAAAAAGTTCATGAGTGGTCTGATGATGATACTGCAAAAATAAGATCTGCAGTTTCAGAATTTACTATTGAAGGTGAATTAAGAGCTGAGAATCAAATAAATATTAAAAGATTAATGGATATTGGTTCATACAGAGGAATTAGACATAGATTAGGATTGCCTCTTAGAGGTCAAAGAACTAAAAATAATTCTAGAACTAGAAAAGGTAAAAGAAAAACAGTAGCGAATAAAAAGAAAGTAACTAAATAATTCTAATTATGGCTAAAGTAGCAAGTAAAAAAAGAAAAGTAGTTGTTGAGTCGTTTGGTGAAGTTCATATTAATGCGACTTTCAATAACATAATAATTTCTTTTACAAATAATAAAGGTGAAGTAATTTCTTGGTCTTCTGCCGGCAAAATGGGTTTTAGAGGTTCTAAGAAAAATACCCCGTATGCTGCTCAACTTGCAGCAGAAGATGCTGTTAAAGTTGCTCATGAGGCAGGTCTAAGAAAAGTAAAGGTTTATGTGAAAGGTCCTGGAAATGGTAGAGAATCAGCAATTAGAAGTATTCACAATGCTGGTGTGGAAGTAACAGAAATTTTTGATGTTACGCCCATGCCACATAACGGTTGTAGACCCCCTAAAAGAAGAAGAGTATAAATAAGATATTATGGCAAGATATATAGGACCTAAAACAAAAATATCAAGAAAATTTGGAGAGCCAATTTTTGGAGCTGATAAGTCTTTTGAAAAAAAGAATTATCCACCAGGTCAACATGGCTTAAATAAAAGGAGACAAAAAAAGTCAGAATATGCTATTCAGTTGATGGAAAAGCAAAAAGCTAAATTTCTATATGGTATTTTAGAAAAGCAATTCAGGAATCTTTTCAACAAAGCAAGTAGAAGTAAAGGTATTACAGGTGAAGTTTTATTACAGTTGTGTGAATCAAGATTAGATAATTTAGTGTATCGAATGGGCCTAGCAAAATCAAGAAATGGAGCTAGACAGCTAGTTTCTCACCAACATATTGTAGTTAATGGTAAAGTTTGTAATATCGCATCAAGAATTATTAAAACAAGTGATGTTATTGGTGTAAGAGAAAAATCCAAATCATTAGCAGTCATTGAAGAATCTCTTTCAAATAATGAATCTGTATATGAATGGATTACTTGGGATAATAGTAAAATGGAAGGTGTTTATAACACTATTCCAACCAGAGAACAAATACCTGAAAATATTAAAGAACAATTAATAGTAGAATTATATTCGAAATAATAAAATAAAAATATGGCAACATTTACATTTCAAAAACCAGACAAAGTAATAATGATTGACTCAACGGACTTCGAAGGAAAGTTTGAGTTTAGACCCCTAGAGCCAGGATATGGCCTAACTGTCGGTAACGCATTAAGAAGAGTTCTATTAGCTTCTTTAGAAGGATTTGCATTTACATCAGTTAAGGTTAACAATGTTGATCATGAATTCACATCTCTTCCGGGAATTGTTGAAGATGTTACTGAAATTATTTTGAATTTAAAACAAGTAAGATTAAAAAGACAAATTGATTCAGTTGACAATGAAACAGTAACTGTTTCTGTTAATACCCAAGATCAATTGAAAGCTGGAGATCTTCAAAAATTTATTTCAGGATTTCAAATCCTAAATCCAGAACAAGTTATTTGTAATATGGAAAAAAGCGTTAGCCTAAACTTTGAATTGAATATTGAAAAAGGTAGAGGTTACGTATCTGCAGAGGAAAATAAAAAATTAGGAGCTCCTGTCGGAACAATTTTTATGGATTCAGTTTTTACTCCAATTAAAAATGTAAAATATTCAATTGAAGATTTTAGAGTAGAGCAAAAAACAGATTATGAAAAACTTGTATTTGAAATTGTTACAGATGGTTCAATTGAACCTAAGGATGCTTTAACGGAGGGTGCTAAGGTATTAATTCACCACTTTATGTTATTTTCTGATGAAAGAATTACTCTTGAAGCTGATGAGATTGCTCAAACAGAAACTTATGATGAGGAATCTTTACACATGAGACAATTGTTAAAGACTAGACTAATTGATATGGATTTATCTGTAAGAGCCTTAAATTGTTTAAAAGCTGCAGAAGTGGATACTCTAGGAGACTTAGTTTCTTTCAATAAAGCAGATCTTATGAAATTTAGAAACTTTGGAAAAAAGTCATTAACCGAATTAGAAGAGTTAGTTCTTATTAAAGGTTTAAGTTTCGGAATGGATTTATCAAAATACAAACTAGATAAAGATTAATTATAAATTATAATGAGACACGGTAAAAAATTCCCGCATCTTGGAAGAAAAAGAGGTCATCGTAAATACATGTTGGCTAATATGGCATGTTCATTAATCGAGCATAAATCAATTAATACAACCCTTACGAAAGCCAAGGCTCTTAAGCTTTTTATTGAACCAATAATAACAAAATCTAAGAATGACTCTACTCATAATAGAAGGATAGCTTTCAGATACTTAAGAAATAAGTATGCAGTTACAGAGCTTTTTAGAGAAATTTCTGTAAAAGTTGGGGATAGACCAGGTGGTTATACTAGAATAATTAAGTTAGGAAATAGATTAGGTGATAATGCTAATATGGCCATGATTGAACTTGTTGATTATAATGATATATATACAACAACTAAACCTGACTCAAGAAAGAGAAGAAGAAGAAAGAAAAAATCAGCTAATGATATTACTCAAGAGTTAGCTAATGAAGAAAAATTAGTTTCTGAAGAGGCTCCTGCTGTTGATGAGGCTCCTGCTGTTGAAGAGGCTCCTGCTGCTGAAGAAGCTCCTGCTGTTGAAGAAGCTCCTGCTGTTGAAGAAGCTCCTGCTGCTGAAGAAGCTCCTGCTGTTGAAGAAGCTCCTGC
>NZZF01000041.1:0-7895 GCA_002702385.1 Flavobacteriaceae bacterium
AAGTTTTTAAAAAAAGCAACAGGTAAAATTACTTTTTCATGTGATCAAGGTTTTGATGTAAAGAAAGTTTTTGATGAGCTTGATAAGGAAAATTCTACAAGTAAAATTTTACTATTTTCAAAGGGAATTGATGAGGATGGTGATATTGTCTCAGAGTTTGAATTTGAATGGAGTTTAAAAAGAAGATTTTAACTTTTTTTAAACATTTATTTATCTAAATTTTTATAAATTTATTTTATGCCTCGTAAAGTTTTTAACTATACTAAAAGTGTTCTTATAAAAGTAAGTTTTAGTGTTTCACTTTTTAAAAAGGAATTAAAAAAAGCTTCAAAAGTTCTTTTGCCTCACGAATACGATGAACTTAGATTGTGGGTTGAGCATTATATTACAAAGCATCCACATTTAATAGGAACAATTTAGTTTATAATTGAAACTTTAATTCTTATATTTTCTATTGGCCATTCTCTTTTATCCGTCTCGAGATTACATATAAGATCAACTATGTCCATCCCTTTAATTACTTTTCCAAAAGGTGTATAATTTTTATCTAAATGGTAAGCTCCATTTTTGCTTTGAACTATAAAAAACTCATAGGGTGAAGCTAGTTTATATGGATTATCTATGTCGCTACTTGGAATTGAAAGAATTCCTCTGTGATGTTTAAACCCTTTGTTAGAATCTGGAGGTAATAAATATCTACCAATATTTTTTCTTCTTTTAGATATTTCATAAGAGTCTGAATTACCTCCTTGAATTATAAAATCCTTTACAACCCTATGAAAAAATGTTCCATCAAAATACTTTTTCTTTGTCAAGTAAATGAAATTAGCTCTATGATAAGGTGTGTCATTAAATAATTCAATATCAATATCTCCATATTTTGTTTCTATTCTTATTTTATTTTCTTTATTATTCTTTGCATATTCAAAAAAGAACGGAATTGCATTTTTATCATTAAGAATAAATATTTTTTCTTCTTTTTTTGGAATTGATTTTATAACTTTTTTTTCAGGTATTTTTATTTTTTTGTCCTGTACATTTTTCTTTTCATTACAAGAAATAAATATTATTAGGAAACTTAGAATAAATCTTTTATGAAATTCAATCATTTGAAAAATATCATTCTAAAATTAAAAAATAAATCTTTACCAGGTATTCATTCACATAGTTCTTTGGTTCCTTCAAACAGAGCTAAAGAATTAAATAAAATTAAGTTTATCAATAATTATAAGATTGCAAGTGTAGCTTTAATTATTTATCCTGATGAAAATGAAATTGCAAGATTAGTATTAATCCAAAGAAATAACTATGAGGGAGTACATTCTGGGCAGATTTCGTTTCCTGGTGGCAAATATGAAAAATCTGATAGAAGTTTTAAGGAAACAGCCCTAAGAGAAACAATGGAAGAAATTGGAGTTGATACTAATTCATTTCTTACAATTAAAGAACTGAGTCATATTTACATCCCTCCCTCAAATTTTATGGTTTATCCTTTCTTGTTTTTATCTAATTCCAATTTAGATTTTGTTATAGATAAAAAAGAGGTTAAAGAATTAATAACACCTACAATAGATCAAATTTTGAGTTTTGAAATTTTAAATGGTGAATTTGGAATAAATAAAACAATAAACCCATACTTTGATTTTCANNGTAAAANAATATGGGGAGCTACNGCTATGATTTTAAAGGAATTAATTGACTTNTTGGTTAAATAATAATAATATATTTGCCCNTCAATCTGTATNAGAGTGTCAATATTTAANAGAAATCCATTTGGTCATAATNTNTATATNAAAAAATGGTTNATTAGAATTTTTGGATGGTTNACTCATAGAAGATTCAAAGGTTTTAATCAGTTAAAGATTGAAGGNTCTGANATTTTAAATAATNTNCCTGAAAATAAAGTNNTATTTGTATCCAATCATCAAACCTATTTTGCTGATGTTGTTGCTATGTTTCATGTTTTTAATGCNAGTCTNAGTGGNAGAGAAAATTCAATNAAAAATGTNGGATATCTATGGAATCCAAAATTAAATATCTATTANATTGCTGCAAAAGAAACTATGAAGGCAAATATTGTNACAAAATTGATGGCATATGCTGGATCAATTTCTATTCAAAGAACTTGGAGAGATAANGGNAAAGATGTAAATAGACAAGTNAAATTNAGTGATGTTTCAAATATTGGNAAAGCACTTGATGATGGNTGGGTTATTACATTNCCTCAAGGAACTACAACACCTTTTAANCCNATTAGANGAGGAACAGCTCATATAATTAAGACTTTTAAGCCAATTGTTATTCCTATTGTAATNGATGGTTTTAGAAGATCTTTTGATAANAAAGGAATNAGAATNAAGAAAAAAGANATTCTNCANTCAATGGAAATTAAAGAACCANTAAANATTGATTACGAAAANGATTCATTTGAATCAATAATTGANAAANTNGAATACGCNATAGAACAACATTCNTCATTTCTAAANGTTATTCCNAAGGANGAANTNGAGGAATANGAGAAAATTAATAAAAGAAGAAANTTTTAATAAANTTTATTCTAAAANAATTGTTCTAANTGAAGGATTAAATNNTGTTTTTATAAGCTGATTTTTATTATTNAATAATTCTAATTTAATTTTATTTTCNCCTTTNGGAAGTCCTTCTATGANATATGGTGACCANTCATAAATATAAAAAACAANATCATTTATAGTNGCTCTNACTCTATTTCCATCAGGNGAAAGTTTAGTNTTTACTAAATAAAAATCTAATAAAATTNTTTCTGTATCACNATTNTTNTAAACNCCTTTTGGTCTACTGTAAAATAAAAACTCNTTGTTTAAATCAATACCATTATCACCAATTTGTGTTAAAATATATGCATTTGTATTTTTTACAGATTCGTGATAAGATCTCGATANAAAAGCTAAAATTACATTATTACTTTCTNCTAATTCTTTTTCAAATATATTTTCATAATGAGCTGAATAAGGATNATTATTTATTATTAAATGAATGTGTTGNCCCTTTCCAGAGTTAGCAATTTGGAAGTTAAAATTGTTTTGTGTTTGTNCTCCTAATTCATAATCATTAACCTTAAATGAAAAGATATGTTTATCATCTTCATTTTTTATATCATTTAATGATAAGTTTGAATTTTCATATGATGGTGAATTTTCTAACTTTGAAATTGTAATAGAATTTGTATTNGAACAAGAAACAAANAATACTATTAANATTATGTTTAGTATTATTTTTGATTTATTTANCATATAAAGTTTNTTTTTATTTTTCATGAATTTTAAAATTAATAAAATCTNTCTCATTCTNCCATTTTTTTTAATAATAAGCTCATGTGNTTTATTAAAAGAATCAAATGGAGTTGTGAATTATAAAACAATTGATTTTAATACTGTTGANGCNCCTAAGTCACCAACTTATGATTCAATGAATGATTGGCTAGTTCATCCTGANAAAAAAGAAACAAAATATTCTTATTTAAANAAAAACAACAATTTACTAAAGGCNGATGTTTTTTTTGTTGTTCCAACTCTTTTTTCTGATAAAAAAAATACATCTTGGAATTCTGATNTTTANGATAATAACTTTTCTNATCTATTGATAGAGTCATCAATTAAATATCAAGCCACAGCNTGGTTAGATGCTGGAAACTTATATTCTCCAAACTACCGNCAAGCTCATTTCAGAGTTTTTGATGAAAGATTTTGGCCNAATGGTGGANAAGATGCNTANAACTTAGCNTATGAAGATATCAAGAAAGCNTTTAAAGTTTATCTTAAGAATTATAATAAGGGNAAACCCATAATTATAGCTGGTCATAGTCAAGGGGCAGGCCATTTAAAAAGATTATTACAAGAGGNGTTTGATGGAAANGANATTGAAANTAAGNTAATAGCAGCCTACTTAATTGGNACTAAAGTAACTGAAGATGATTTTTTTTCACTTAAATTAATGAANTCCGAAAATGAAATTGGCGGATATGTAACTTGGAATACATTNAAGGTTTTGAATAATGAGGATAAATATAACTTAACTGTAGATAGAGTNTGGNTAAACGATGCACAGGTAACTAATCCTATAACCTGGAATAATTTTATAAGTAAGGATTATAATGATCACAAAGGTTTTTTATGGTTAAATCAAAAAGTTTTCCCAAATACTATTATTATCGAATCTATTGATGAAGGTNTTAATATAAAAACTCCTAAAATGGGATTTCCAAAAACTTTATTGTTTTCAGCTATAAAGGACTATCATAAAGGNGATATCAACCTNTTCTGGGAAGATATAAGAATCAATGCAATAAAAAGAACAAGAAAATACTTTGAAATAAATAACTAGATATTNTTAAATGACCANCCATCTCTCATNTTTTCTTTNAGNAANTCATNAATTTCNNNNTCATTNGTTATCTTCATTTTTTCAGAATNATACTTTATTTTTCTTCCAAATCTTTGAGAAAGAACACCTAAAAGAGCCATTTCNGTCAAATCAGCTCCNTAATTGAANTTTGATAANGGTTGATAATTATTTTTAACAGCATCAATCCACTCAAAAACAGGTGTTTCATCACCCCATTTTAATCTTGGGATTTTTTGTGTTGGTTTATTGTTTTTAAAATCTATCCACTCATCCTCAGAAACAAGAAGTTTAGGATTATTAGGTCTACCACCTGTCATTAATGATTTTTCAGATCCAACCATTATCATACCAGCGTTACCTAATTTTTCAATTCCCCAACTTTTATTCATATCAGGTTTAAAACCTCCTTCATACCACTTAAGTATTAGATCTTCTTTGTTTTCTCTTTTGAATTTATAGGTTACCGTGGATTTTTCAGAAACGAATTTTTCTTTTGTCATTGGATTAGGCACAAAACTATCTATTTCATATGGCATTCCTAAATTAAGTGCCCAAAAAGGACCATCAAGAGTATGACAAGACCAATCTCCTAATTGTCCATTACCAAAATCATAAAACCCTCTCCATGACTTAGGTGCATAAGCTGAATTAAAATCTCTATATTCTCTTGGTCCCAACCATAGATTCCAGTCAAGGTGATCTGGAATTTCATGTTTTGGAGGGGGAAATGATTTAGGTTTTGTCCAATAATGACCCGGTCTAAAGTTAAATTCACCTATCCATCCATGAACTTCATTAACTTCACCTAATACTCCTGCTTCGTACCATTCCTTAATTTCTCTTACTCCATTAGTTGTATGACCTTGGTTGCCCATTTGAGTAATTACATCATAATATTTTGAAGCTTTTTTTAGGGTTCGACACTCCCATACATTATGAGCTAATGGTTTTTCCATGTAAACATGNTTNCCAAGCTGCATTGAAATCATNGCNGGAGAGAAATGTGTATGATCTGGAGTACTAATGATNACAGCATCAATTTCCTTATGCATCTNATCAAACATTACTCTATAATCNTTAAACTTNTTAACNCCAGGAAAAACTTCTTTGATCTTNNNATANCCATTTTTAGCTCTATTATCATCNACATCACACATTGCAACAATATTATCAGATCCAAAAACTTTTGAATAATTAGCAAATCCTCTTCCNCCAACACCNATCACAGCTATATTAAGTTTGCTATTNAAATTTTGACTNGATAGGTAGGANGGTAATAANGCAGTACCTGCTGTTAGAATCAATCCTTTTTTAAGAAAACTTCTTCTTNTNTTATTCATATTAAAATTTTCTGTAAGGNGAGTCTAAATANTNATTTGCTTCATTTTCCATGAATCTAGCTTTTTTACTGTCCCAATTTAAAGTNTTACCAGGAAATCTACCAGCAATAACNCCAAGTAGAATAGTNTCAGTAAGTCTAGCAGAGTAGGAGAAAGGNGCTGTACATTTATCTNTACCTANGCATGCATCTATAAACTGATGGTAATGAAGATGAGATTCACCTGCATAATCTCTAACAGGCACTTCACTTAAATCTCCATTATTGACAAAGTTTGAAACATCAAATTTTTTGTATTTACCATTTTCAATAAATTTTGGAATTTCCATAAAATGTGGTAATAATAATTTTTTTCCATTTTCACCAATAAACATAGCTCCNTGTAATGGCAGCTTATCATTATTTGGAAGTTTTAAATCTTTATGCTTACTNGGTGATCCTTTCCCNTCTTCCCAAATCCATTTTAATTTTTCAGTTGTGTATTTTGTTCCAGGAAACTCATATTCAACATAATTTTCNTCNGGAAAACCATAGTTATTNGGTTTTCTACATTTATTTTTAATTGTAAGAGGAACATCTAAATTCAAAGCATTGTATGGTGTGTCAAATATATGNACNCCCATATCTCCCAATGTACCACATCCAAAATCTACTAGTTTTCTCCACATTCCTGGGTGATATATTTTTTCTTTNTATGATCTTTCTNCTGCAGTTCCAAGCCACAAATTCCAATCTAAATTTTCTGGAANTTGATCACTTCCTTCATGTACNGGTCCATCATATCCCCAATTCTTTGGAGACCAAGCTCTTACTGTACTTACTTTACCAATAAGACCTGATTGAATTAACAACGTTGCNAATTTATAATCATAAAAGGAGTGAACTTGAATACCCATTTGGGTTATCAAGTTTTTTTCTTCNGCTATTCTTNTCATTTCTCTAGCTTCAGANACATGNTGAGTTAANGGNTTTTGACAGTAAACATGNTTGTTNTTTTCCATTGCCATAATTGATGCAGGNGCATGTGTATGATCAGGTGTTGAAACAACTACAGCATCAATTTTGTCNGAAACTTCCTCAAATAATTTTCTATAATCTTTATATTTTTTTGCATTTGGAAAAGCTNTTCCTGCNNCATNTAACGCANNGGAGTCAACATCACAAATNGCTACAACTTCAACACTTTTGTGAGATGCAATATCATCNAAGTCTGCTTTTCCCATACCACCAACTCCAATATGAGCTGTTCTNACCACTGTTTTTGTNTTNTTTAAAAAATCAAAATTTGGNAAGAATGGTAGTGTACCTAGCATTGATGTGTTNTTTATAAATTTTCTTCTATCTAACATACTATANTTTTTTTATTTTAATATTTCTAAACCATATTGGTGTATCGTGATCTTGTAAAGCAATATATCCATTTTTAAATTTTCCATAATCAGGAAAATCATCCCATTTACCTGAATTCCTTTTTGAATACCAATCCTCTGANTAGGGTACAAAAGAAAGTAATAGTTTTCCATTNAACCAATGTTCAGCTTTTTCTTTTGTATAAATTATTCTTGANGAATTCCATTCTCCTGCAGGATTTAAANTTTTNTTGTNAATATTAGGCTCATGCATTGCNTAATCAGCACCAGATTTTTGCCAACTCTCTAACTTAGCATTATTNATTTCTTCCCAACCATCATCATCAAGAATCTGATATTCAGGTGAAATTTCATAAGGNGCATTATANCCTTCTTGNACATGGTAAAATACTCCGCTATTACCNCCCTTTGGNAGTTTCCACTCAAGGTATAATTCAAAATATTCAAACTGTTCTTTATGATAAATTATATCACCACCCCCAGACCATTCTTCTTCAAGTTTTAATTCAGTATCAAAAGTTAAATTTCCATCAACTGCTGCCCATTTATCTGGAATCGTTTCACCATTATAAGCCCTCCATCCATCAGTTGTTTCTCCATCAAATAAATAAATCCAATCAGAATCTTTTTTTGAANTACATGNTGTTAATAGTATNATTATAAACAACAGAGTATATTTTTTTATATTATTCATAGTTAAGTTTAATTTTTTCAAATAGTTTTAATTCAGCTATAAATTGCCAATCCATATTTAATGATTGATTTGCAGTATGATTATGGTGATCTTGATCAAGAANATATGA
>NZZF01000041.1:7900-19466 GCA_002702385.1 Flavobacteriaceae bacterium
CTTTGTTTANATTTCTAGTTTTNGAATANACTTNTTCAAATTCTAGTCTTAAATCAGAAAACTTTTGATTTAATTTAAGTACATTCTTCAANTGAAANTTCTNCTTTATCAAAACTCTCNAATGTTAANAAGGCATCATAGCTNAATTTAGCTAGTTTAGCAACTTGCTCATACACATCTAAGGCATANTTATTTCTAATTGTTTTTGTTTTTAATTCTTNAATTTTTTCTAAAATTATTTTAAGATTTNAAGAGTGNTTTTTNNCTTTTTNAATTTTTTTNGAATTATTTTTTGTCCATTCACCTTTACTNTTGTTNTNAGGTAATTTAATTAAATGAGTTTCTATTGAGTTTNTATTNTTGCTAATTTGATTTCTATGTTTTTTTTCCACNACAAATAAATTAGCCCANTCTCTNANTGGATNATCAAGATCATCAATAAAGTTGTTATTGTTTTTTAGATAAGGAGAAAAGAATCTGTGANTAAATTTTTCTTTAAACTNATTTGAACTNAATTCTTTNCCATACCAAGTATAATTAGCAAAAGCATAGATACCTCTTTTNTATAATTCAAAATGNGGAGANTCATCATCCCANAATGTTAANAATAACCCNTCTAATTCTTTTTNAACTGATGTTAAAGCAAATGATTTTATNGACTCAATATTACTNTANTCTTGTGGCATTAATACCCATCTNGTTTGACCTGCNGTTGCTCCCATNACTTTTAAATTATTTTCCTTATACCAATCTATGGTCTTTAGATTTCCTTCTGCCCAAGGANAAAAATAATTCCATCTCATATAAATACAATTTTTTGGAAAATCATCAAGATATTCTGTTAATCTTTCTTCTTTATCAATCCAAATACTGTCTACTTTTTCTTTTGTAAGTTTTGTGTTTCTTGTAACCATCCAAACTCCTCCGTGTTTTAGATACATGTCATCCCAAAAAATNGGGGTTCTNTTATTTTGTTTTGCAAATTCTGANACTTTATTTAACCAAAGTAAATTTAATTCAAATCCTTTTTTTCCATTTCTATCTATAACTTTNACCTCATCTCCACCCACATGTAAGAATTGTCCATAAGGGGTNGCATCTATTGCATCTTTNTATAAGTCAAATTGAACCTCATAAGTTTCTGGNTCNAGGGGATTGAANGCCCAATCATCATCGTANACNTCTCTCAANTTTTTATATTTATCATGCTTNAANATAAACGAAGCATGTCCNAAACCTTGAATTANCGGACTNATTTTAATATTTCTNTCATTTGCATATTCACTTAAGNTTTTCCACCATGAAATAGAATAACTATCTGGGGCAGCAATTGTGGGTCTTCTTTCATATCCTAGCTTATCCTCAAACTCTACTATTATTCCATTTATTTTAATTGAAGCCAATTCATCAATTAGNTTAAAATAATATTCCTTTTTCTCAGTATGATGTTTTACATCAATATGAATTGATCTATATTTTAAAGAGGGGTAGTCTTTAATTTTAACAACAGGTAAATTAATATTTTGATCTTTTGAGTCAGCTATTAACTGCCTTAATGAGTTAAAAGAATAAAAAAGTCCAGCTTCATCCTTGGCTGTAATGTCTATGCCATTTTTAGAAATATTCAAATAATATCCCTCTGCTGGAATATCTATTTCATTATTAATTTTAAATGATAAGTTGTTATTATCAAAATCACCTTTTATTAATTTAAAGGAACTATCTAATAAAACTGGAAGGTCACTATTTGTTTCCGAATGAAAAATATATTCGGAATCATGATTAAGTGAAGATGATTCTCCACTAAATTCAATATTCTTGACTTTAGGTAATAAAACAAAGTTATCTTGTATTTCATTGTTTTTACACGAATAAAATAAGATTAATAGCAAAGCTAATTTTATGATATATTTCATTAGTTGTTTAGTTTATTTGAAGTTAGTAAATATTGTAGGAAAAAAAAACCCACTCGAAAGTGGGTTTTTGTGATCGCGGCACGATTCGAACGTGCGACCGTCTGCTTAGAAGGCAGATGCTCTATCCAGCTGAGCTACGCGACCAGTTTGAGAAAGCAAATTTAATTATTTATATCTTCTAAGCAATTATTTTTTCATTTGTATATTTAATAGTACAACTAATCAAAAGTTATTAATGTATAATATTGGATATGACTTAGGAAGTTCATCTCTAAAAATAGCATTAACAAATGCTATTAACGGAGAAAAAGTTTGTCTTATTCAAGAACCAAATTCTGAAATGGATATTATATCCAAACAAAAAAATTGGGCAGAACAAGACCCTAATTTTTGGTGGAAATGTCTATGTGTTGGTACAAAAAAAATTATTAAAGAAGCTAAAATTAAACCTTCTGAAATTGTTTCAATTGGCATTTCATATCAAATGCACGGATTAGTTTTGGTTGATAAGTACGGAAAAACTCTTTATAATTCTATTATATGGTGCGATGGCAGAGCAGTTGAAATTGGTAATGAAGCTTTCAATTCAATTGGTTCTAAAAAATGCATGGATCATCTTTTAAATTCTCCAGGAAATTTTACCGCCTCTAAACTTGCATGGGTTAAAAACAACCTTAATGATATATACAGTCAAATTTATAAATTCATGCTGCCTGGTGATTTTCTTGCATTCAAATTATCAGGTGAAATATCAACAACAATTTCAGGTCTATCTGAGGGTGTTTTTTGGGATTTTAAAAAAAATACAATTGCTGAATGGTTGTTAGATTATTATGATATAAATAAAAATCTGGCGCCAGAAATTGTTGATAATTTTAAACCACAATGTTTTACAAATAATGAAGCATCTAAAGAAACTGGATTACCTAAAAACATACCTATTAATTATCGAAGTGGAGACCAGCCCAATAATGCTCTTTCTTTGAACGTAATGAATCCTGGTGAAGTTGCAGTTACAGCAGGTACATCTGGTGTGATATATGCTTTAACTGACAATCTAAGTTCTAAAGAATCATTAAGAATAAATAATTTTGCTCATGTAAATTATTCATTAAAAAATCCAGTCATCGGAAAATTATTATGTATTAATGGAGTTGGTATTAAATATAAATGGCTTAAAAATATATTAGGATTAGAAAATTATGAAGAAATGAATCATTTAGCATCTTTAGTTAGAATTGGTTCTGATGGAGTTAATGTTTTTCCATTTGGTAATGGTCCTGAGCGAATTTTTAACAATAAAGAATTTGGATCAAACTTGATGAATATAAACTTTAATACTCACACAAAAAATCATTTGATCCGTTCAACACTAGAGGGAATTGTTTATTCAATGATTTATGGTTTGGAAATATTAAAAAATGATAATGTAAAACCAAATTTTATCAGAGTTGGAAATGATAATTTATTTCAATCAGAAATTTTTGCAAAAACTTTTTCAACTCTTTCAGAAAATGAAATTGAGATATATGATATCAGTGGAGCATATGGCGCTGCTAGAGCTGCGGCTATCAAAAGTGATTTTTCAAATATTAGTAAAAGTGATTTTTTAAAAAAAATTACTCCATCTAAAGATGAAAATGAATATTTTGATAGTTACAATAGATGGAAAGAAAAACTAAATAAAATTTTAACTTAATTATATGATAACAATAGGAAACAAAGAGTTTTTTAAAGGCGTTAGCCAAATTAAATACGAAGGTCCAGATTCTAAAAATCCTCTCGCCTTTAAATACTATAATCCTGAACAAATTGTTTGTGGTAAATCAATGAGGGAACATTTTAAGTTTGCTATAGCTTATTGGCATTCGTTTGGAGGTAATGGATCCGATCCTTTTGGAAATGCAACACAGATTTTTCCTTGGGATAAGTCAAATGATCCTATTCAAGCTGCAAAAGATAAAGCTGATGCAGCTTTTGAGTTTATTTCAAAGATGGGATTTAACTATTTCTGTTTTCATGACTATGACTTAATTTCTGAAGGTAAATCATTAGAAGAATCAGAAGATCGTTTATCAATTATTACTGATTACGTTTTAGAAAAACAAAGTAAATCCAATATAAAATTACTTTGGGGAACTGCTAACTGTTTTTCCAATCCAGTTTATATGAATGGTGCAGCAACAAACCCTGAATTTGATATTGTAGCCAGAGCAGGAGCACAAGTTAAACTTGCTCTAGACGCAACAATAAAATTAAATGGAGAGAATTACGTTTTTTGGGGTGGTAGAGAAGGNTATATGTCACTACTTAATACTGANATGGCAAGAGAACTTGATCATATGGCTGAATTTTTAAGAATTTGCAGGGATTATGCNAGAGGAAAAGGNTTTAAAGGCAATTTCTTTATTGAGCCAAAACCAATGGAACCTTCAAAACATCAATATGACTTTGACACTGCTACTGCTATTGGTTTTNTAGANCACTATGGTCTTGAAAATGATTTTAAAATTAATGTTGAAGTAAATCATGCTACATTGGCTCAGCACACTTTTCAACATGAATTAACAGTTGCTGCAAAACATGGAATGTTAGGAAGTATAGATGCAAATAGAGGAGATTATCAAAATGGATGGGATACTGACCAGTTTCCAATCAATATTCAAGAAACAACAGAAGCTATGTTAGTNATTTTGAGATCTGGAGGATTAATGGGAGGGGGAATTAATTTTGACGCTAAATTGAGAAGAAACTCNACAGATAGAGAAGATTTATTTTTAGCNCATATTGGAGGTGCAGATACTTTTGCAAGAGCACTTCTAATAGCTGACAAATTAATTAATGANTCAGAAATTCCTGATTTATTGAAAAAAAGATATTCAAGTTTTGATAGCGGTAATGGNAAAAAATATGAAGAAGGAAAACTAAATTTAGAAGATTTATATAATNTATCTAAGGGTAAAAAATCNTATAAATTNATTAGTGGNAAACAAGAACTTTTAGAAAATATAATATTCAATTACATTAAATAAAAAATATTTATTTATCCTTTTTTTAATTCAATTACACTAATTTCTGGCCAAATTCCAACTCTACCGGGGAAACCTAGTACACCAAAACCTCTATTAACATTGATAAATTGATTTTTAGCGCTGTATACTCCAGCCCAATATTTATACCTATACTTCACAGGACTCCATTTTATAAAACCGGGAATTTCAATTCCAAACTGCATTCCATGTGTATGTCCAGAAAGAGTTAAATCAAAGTGGTTATTATGATTAACAATTATTTTTTCCCAGTGAGAAGGATCATGACTCATTAGAATTTTAAAATCATCCTTCTTAATTTTTTTAATAGCCTCATCAATATCTCCTTTTTTCTTGAATCCATCTCCCCAGTTTTCTACTCCAATTAATGCGATTTTTTGATTGTTTTTCTTTATATAAACACTTTCATCTAAAAGTAAATTAAAGCCCATCTTTTTTTGAATCTCTTTTAGTTGATTGAAATTTTTTTCTTTTTCATCTTGAGAACCCCAATCATAATAATCTCCATAATCATGATTTCCAAGAACTGAAAACTTACCGTCTTTAGCTTTTAGCTTTGAAAAATGACCTTTCCATGGTTCTATTTCTTTGAATGTATTATTTACAAAGTCACCAGTAAATAAAATTAAATCTGATTTCTGCTGATTAATAAGATCCACTCCATATTCAATTTTTTTTCTATTTTCCAAACTTCCGCAATGAAAATCTGAAACATGAGTTAATTTATATCCATTAAATTCATTGGGTAAATCTTTAAATGTTAGTGTGTGTTTAATTACTTTGAAATTGTAGCGTCCACGAATAACACCATGAAGCATAATGGGGATGGGTATTGCACTTAAGGCTAAAGCAGTTTTGCTAACAAATTTTCTTCTGCTCAAATTTATTTTTTTCTTCTTAAATACTTTATTAAAAAGAAAATAAAATAACCTAGATATATCTTCAACAAAAAGAAATGGTATAATTATAATTTTTGAAATAATCAGAATGAAAAAAATGCCAAAGTTATATGAAAAAAAAGATCGTAAACCCTGTTGAATTTCAGATAAAATCTCCCATTTATCATATTCATAAATGAAAATTTGTATAAAAAACAGACTGTATATAATAAAGTTTAAAATAATATATAAAACTTTGATTCTATTATTAAAAACAGTTTTTATTGCTCTATAGGAATAAAGCTCAATAAAAAATAAAAAAGAGAAAAAAATGATTAATCTTATCATTAAATTAGAAGCAAATTTATTCTTTTTGAAGTCAAAATTCATACCATATATTATTTTATTTTTTCTTCTTTCTTGTAATTCTAAACAATCTGGCAGATTATCTTATTTGGCCTTAGGAGATAGCTACACCATTGGTGAGAGTGTTGATAGTTTAAATAGATATCCTAATCAGTTTGTAAGTCTTTTAGAACAAAGAAATATTTTAGTCGATAATCCTTTGATAATTGCAAAAACAGGATGGACAACAGATGAATTAAAAAAAGAAATTTTATCATATAATATTAAAGATAAATTTGATTTAGTATCTCTTTTAATAGGTGTAAACAACCAATATCGTGGTAGAAGTTCATTAAATTTTAAAGAAGAATTTGAAGAACTATTGAAAATGGCAATTCAATTCACAAAATCGGAAAAAGTTACTGTTCTAACAATTCCTGACTGGGGAAAAACTCCATTTGCAAGAGATAGAAATATTAAATCTATTGAAGATTCAATCAATGTTTATAATAGTATTGTAAAAGATGTATGTAAAATATATAATGTTAATGTAATTGATATTGTTGATATTACTAGACAAGTAAATNATAGNCCCGAACTTTTAGCTAGNGATAGTTTACATCCTAGTGGTTTAATGTATGGAATCTGGGCAAAAAAAATGTTAGANGAATGGAAAATTTAAATGAATTTAAAAATAAAAGTAAAGAATTTGATGAATTGGACTCCATTTCAAATTTCAAGGANTTATTNNATNANAATNAAAATTTAATTTATTTTGATGGAAATTCNTTAGGTAAGTTACCNCTTACTGTTATTNAAAANTTAAATAATGTCNTTCAAGATGAATGGGGTANTGATCTNATTCAGAGTTGGAACAAAAAATGGATTNATTTACCAAATGAGATTTCAACTATACTATCNAATATTTTATGTTGTAACAANGAAGAGATGTTCATAGGTGAATCNACTTCAAATAATCTTTTCAAATTACTTTATTCATTNTGCAATAAAAACTNATATAAAGGAATTTANACTGATATTCTCAACTTTCCATCTGANATTTACATATGTCAAGAAATATCAAAATCTCACAATATACCATTCANTCTNATNTNATATAATGATGAGAAAANATGTGATATTNAAAAACTTGAAGAAATAATAACTAATANTAAAAACTCAATNTTTNTACTTTCCCTNGTNTCTTATAAATCATCTTATAAATACCCNTTAAAANGTTTAAATNAAATNGCTAAANANAGNAATAGTANAATTATTTGGGATCTCAGTCATGCTGTTGGAGCCATACATATAGATTTNGAAGAAANNNATACTGAATATGCTATAGGTTGTACATATAAGTTTTTAAATTGTGGNCCTGGTTCTCCAGCATTTATTTATGTAAATAGAAAAAAAATAAAAGAANTNAATTCNCCAATNAATGGATGGTTTAGTCATGAAAANCCTTTTGATTTTAAACAANAATATTCTCAAACACANTCAATTGAAAAATTTAGATCTGGAACTCCACANATATTGTCTATGTCAACTATGATTGATTCTTTGAATATAACTTTATTGGCNGGNACTAAAAACATTGATANTAANAGANANAAAATGATTGATTTTTTTAATCAANTATTCAAAAGTTATTTAGAAAGCAGAAATTTTAAACTTGAGTCNCCNAAAGANTTATCCATTATTGGNTCTCATGTAACCATNAGTCATTCTGANTCTTGGAGAATNTGTAAGNCACTNATTAANCCACAAAAAGGAAAGAAAATAATTGTTGATTTTAGACCAANNAACTATTTAAGAATTGCAATTACTCCNTTNTATACAAGTTTTNNTGAAATCTTAANNTTAGTTGTTCGTTTAGTTGAAATATTGGATACTGGTGAATTCAAATTACATGATAANTCAAGAGAAATAGTTACTTAATAACTTCATATTTCTTACCTGCTTCNTCAAANAANTCAATTGTTTTATCCATTTGTTCTTTGGTNTGNCTNGATGAAACTTGTACACGAATTCTTGAAAGNTTTTTNGGAACTACTGGATATGAAAAGCTNACAACATATACACCATTATTATACATNTATTCAGCAATTTNACTGGCTTTAATATCATCATAAATCATAACTGGTACAATAGGGTGAGANCTNCCTTTAATNTCAAAACCAACTTTNGAAATTTTTTCTCTAAAGTATTTAGTGTTTTCTTGTATTTTTTTTATNAAACTTTTATCTTTTGANATGAGATCAATAGCTTNAATAGAAGCTCCAACAATTGCAGGTGCNAGTGTGTTAGAAAATANATATGGTCTAGATTTTTGACGTAAAATTTCTATAATTTCNTTTTTTCCTGANGTAAAACCTCCNGATCCACCNCCAAGAGCTTTACCTAAAGTACCTGTAATTACATCAACTTTGCCCATNACATNTAAAGCTTCNTGAGTNCCCTTTCCNTTTTTACCAACAAATCCTGTNGCATGACAATCATCNACAAAAACNANACAATNATANTTTTTTGCTANATCACANATTTTATCAAGTTTTGCAAGAGTNCCATCCATTGAAAANACACCGTCAGTTACAATNACTTTTGTTCTTGAACCATCTGCTTCAATAATTTTTTGTTCAAGGTCATTCATNTCNTTATTTGANTATCTGAATCTTTTAGCTTTACAAAGTCNNATACCATCNATNAAGGAGGCATGATTAAGACTATCACTAATAATTGCATCTTCATGATTGAGTAGAGGTTCAAATAANCCNCCATTAGCATCAAATGCAGCTGCGTANAGNATNGTATCTTCNGTTTCNAAAAAAGANGAAATTTTATTCTCTAGTTTCTTATGAATATCTTGAGTTCCACATATAAATCTAACTGANGCAAGTCCAAANCCATAATCATCAATTGTNTTTTTTGCAGCTTGAATAATTTTNTCGTTTGATGCTAATCCTAAGTAATTGTTAGCACAAAANTTNATTACTTCACTTTTANTAGTTTTAATTAATGAATTCTGNTTNGNTAANATTTCTCGTTCTTTCTTAAATCTNCCTGATTTTTNAATTTCTTTNAATTCATNTTCAAGTCTAGATTTCAGTGATTTATACATTTTTTTAATACGTTTGTTCAAATGTAATTTTTTTTTGAATAATAATATTTTAATTATTGGAGCTTCTGGTCAACTTGGAAAGTATTTTGTTGACAAACTATCATTAAACAATAATGTTATTGCTTCTGATATTTCAAGTTCTAATGAATTCAAATGTAAGTTTATATTTCTTGATGTTCTTGATATTGATAATTTAAAATCTGTTATTCTTAAATATAAAATTGAAATTATTTACAATTTAGCTGCAATTCTTTCAGCAAAAGGTGAGAAAGATCCCAATAAAACTTGGAACTTAAACACCGAATCTTTTTTAAATGTAGCTAATGCTTCGATTGAGTTAGGGATAAAAAAAATATTCTGGCCTAGTTCAATTGCTGTTTTTGGACTAAACTCCGGGCTTGAATTTGTAAAAAATGATGTTCCAATGCTTCCATCAACAATGTATGGTATTTCAAAGCTTTCTTGTGAAAAACTAATGTACTACTATAATATTAAGAATGTTTTAGATATTAGATCCTTAAGATTCCCAGGAATTGTTTCTGCAAGTAAGCCTGGTGGTGGTACAACTGACTACATTGTTGAAATGCTTTATTCTGGATTAAATAAAGAGAAATATATATGTTCCCTTAAAAAGAATAGAACTCTTCCAATGATCCACATAAACGATTCAGTTGATGCTGCTATACAGTTAATGAATGTTGAAAAGAAATGTTTGTCAATTAAATATCCTTACAACATTACAAGTTTTAATATGAGCCCAGATCAATGGAAACAGGTTATAAATGATTTAGGTTATAAATTTGATGTTGATTATATGCCTGATTTTAGAGATAATATTGCAAAATCATGGCCTAAAACAATAGACGACAATCAATTAAGGAATGATATAAGTTGGAAGCCTAAATATAATAGTTTAGTAACTGCAGAAAGTATTCTAAAATCAATCCAATCTTAACTCAAATAAACTTGATATTAAGGTAACCGGAACCCATTCTTTACTCAAATTACATTTAATCGAATGTTTTGTTGATTTAGGTTCATACAGCTTACCTTTTTTTGCATTATCTATTACATCTTCTTTTAGAATTGAATTATCATCACAAACCCTTATTTTTTCACTTGAATAATTGATTTTAGTTACAGGTATTTTATTAAAGTTTAGCTCTTTAAGTGCAGTGAATCTATGGTGACCATCAATTATAACGTTTGATTTCCTACATATAATTATGGATGAAATAATTATTGATTTATCTCTGTACTTAAGATTGTCTTTCAAAATATTTTTTTTGTTTTCAACTACTTTTTCATGTGGAATTAATTCATTAACATTCATCATTTCAACTCCATTGTAAATATCTTTATCTATTTCAATTGAAAACATAATCAAATATATCAAACTTGTTCATCTTTAAAATATTGTTGAAAGTTGACAATAATTTTCAATAACTTTATTTTGTGATATTTGAAGAAAAAAGACCTATTCACCTCATATTAGAATCACTCTTTGATACTTACTCAAAAAGAGTTCTTGATGTAAAAAAAATCACAAGTGCATTGATTGAAAGTAAAATTATTAATCATCAAAATGATATAATTAATGATCATATTGCTTTCAGGACTATGGGTGTAAAAAATTTAGGTATTAAATCCCTAGAAAAAATTTTTCTACATCATGGATATGTAAAAAGAGATTTTTATTCCTTTGAAAACAAGAAACTAAATGCCTATTGGTATTCTCATTTAGAGAGAAATATGCCTAGAATTTTTATTAGTGAGCTAAGAGTTGATGAGTTAAGCAAACAGACTGCTGAGATTATTTATAAATATACTAATCAAGTAACTTCTGACCCTGTTGATAAACTTGACCTAAATAGTTATTCGGAGGTGATTAATTTTTTAAGTAAACCTTTGTGGAATCTTCCTACGGTTGATGATTATAATAATCTTTTGAAAGAAAGTGAATATGCATCATGGGTTGTATATAACAGATATTATCTAAATCATTATACTATTAGTGTTCATGAATTATCTAAAAATTACAACACTCTTGAAAAGTTTAATATATTTTTAATAGGACTAAATATTAAGCTTAATGATTCTGGGGGAATTATTAAAAAAAGTAAAGATGGACTTTTACTTCAAAGTAGCTCAATAGCAAATAAGGTTAAAGCTACCTTTGCTAATAATGAAACTAAACTAATTTCTGGAAGTTATGTTGAATTTGCTGAAAGGAGAATTCTTCCAGAATTTCTCAAA
>NZZF01000042.1 GCA_002702385.1 Flavobacteriaceae bacterium
ATAAAAGCCATCATATCACCACCAGTTGAATCATGAAGATATTTACCAATCAAATCACTGCTGTTACCTAAACCATTTGGATGTTGTTTGGACTTAGAGTTTAATAAAATTCTTGCTGAGCTACAAGCAGATGCGGCTAGTACTACTACTTTTCCTTTCAATTTATATTCTTTATTATCATCCTTATCTATAAAAGAAACACCTGTTGCTTTTCCTTCATTATTAGTAGTGACCGTTCTTACCATTGAATTTACATAAAGATCAATTTGGCCTCCTGACTTTTGAGCGGGGAAAATTAAACACGATCCTGAGGAAAAATCACCATAAACATTACAACTTTTAGCACATCCTGCACAATAAAAACATAACCCTCTTTCATTATTAATTCTTTTGGTTAGAACTGATAATCTAGATGGAATAACCTTTACATTACTTTTACGAGCTCCCTTGATATAAAATAATTCATGAAGACGTGGTTTTGGAGGAGGTAGAAAAAACCCATCGGGCTCATTATAAATATTTTCCTTAGTTCCAAAAACACCTATTAACTTATCAACTTTATCATAATAAGGTTTTATATCATCATATGAAATAGGCCAATTTTCACCTAAACCATCAATACTTTTTCTTTTGAAATCATTTGGACCAAATCTCAAAGAAATTCTTCCCCAATGATTAGTCCTTCCACCTAGCATTCTAGATCTAAACCATTTAAAATCTGTATCTCCAACTTGGCCATAAGGTTCACCATCAATTTCCCAACCACCGTAAGCCTGATCATAATCACCAAAAAATCTGCGATTACCAGATCCTCTTCTTGGTGAATGCCAAGCCCATTTCAATTGAGTCATTGTTTTTTGATCAGCAGGGTCAAAATATGGGCCTGCTTCAACTACAGCAACAGAGAGGCCAGCTTCTGATAAAACTTTAGTAGCCATTCCTCCACCTGCTCCAGAACCAACTATGATAACATCATATTCTTTGGCTGAATTTTTTATTTGCATATTTTTATAACTCTAAGATTTTAATATTTCTAAAGTAAACCGGTGCTCCATGATCTTGGAAGCAAATTTTTCCTGTTTTAAATTTTCCAAATTCACAATTGTCCCAAGGTTTTTGATCACAATTAGCAAATTTTGTTTTTGAAACCATCGCATCCCATTTATCTCCAAACAGGGGAAAACTTACAACTTCTGTGCCATTAAAAATAACATTTCCAAAGTTTTCATTGTAGTTAATGGTTATCATATATGAATTCCATTGACCAACAGGCTTTGTCATATCAACTGAAGGATTGACCATTCCATATAAACTACCAGCTTTTACAGGATCTGGATAATTATTATCCATAATTTGAATCTCAGGTCCAGTGACAAAAGGAAATTCATACTTTTCTCCTTCTTTAACACCCCACATGAAACCACTATTAGTTAATGAATCAACCTTCCATTCAAAATATAATTTGAAACTTTTAAAATCTAAATCAGAAACAAGATCATTGTTTTCTTTTTTAGGGTTACCATTTCCATGTGTAAGAATATTTCCTTGTGAATCTAATTGAAATTTACCAACAGTTGGATCAAAAGATAAAATTCCATCTGAGACAGACCAACCAAATTTATTTCCATTGTCATTGTAATAGTGCCAACCATTAAGGTCATTATCGTTGAGAAGTTTAGTCCACTTTTTTTCCTTATCACATGAAAGTGATATTATTGCAATTATTAATAATAAAAATGTATTTTTCATATTTAAAATTCCCATCCTGATCTTCTAATTCTACCAACAAATTGATTTGCTTCGTCAAAATTTGTAATTCGCATATTATCACCATCCCACAATAGCTTTTTTCTACCTACAAATTTTCCATATTCAGAAGTATGGTATCTGTCTGGATAATATTTTGGCTTTTCTTTACCCATACTCATATATGATCTAATAGCTAGATTACCCATGAGTACAGTTTCTGTGAAAGGACCAGCGTATTCAAATGGTGCGGTAATTTTTTCATAAGCAGCAGAACCATAACCTCCTTTAATTCCATTAATCCACTCCATGTGATGGTCATGATCTAACAACTTAGATTCTGTCTTAAATTTGAGAGTTTCCTTACCTTTTCTATATAGCTTAGGTTCTAAACCATATACTCCACAAGAAATTACACCTTTTTCGCCTATCATTAAAACTCCATTGGTACTATTCACTTCTCCCAAGTAATCATCAGCTGGAATATCTTCAGGATGATTAGGTCTAAGACCGCCATCCATCCAAACTAATTCTATTTTTGAATCATTCTTTTTTGTTTTATCAAAGTGTAAAGTAACAATTGATGAAGGTGGACAACCCTCAGGAATAAAGTTTTGGCTCCATGCTTGTTGAAAAACAGAACCGACACTACATTCAACATCAGTTGGATAATGCAGACCTAGAGTTTTATAAGGTGCATCTAAAATATGACAGCCCATATCACCAAGTGCGCCAGTACCATAATCCCACCATCCTCTCCAATTAAAAGGATGTAATTGTGAAGTATACTTTGTGTAAGAAGCAGGTCCTAACCATAAATCCCAGTTAAGATTTGCAGGTTTTTCCTCGCTTCTATCTTCCATAGGAAATCCTTGTGGCCAAACAGGACGATTTGTCCATGCATAAATTTTATGAATTTTACCAATCATTTTGTTGTCAACCCACTCTTGAATTTTAACAACACCTGTACTTGAACCCCCTTGATTACCCATTTGAGTTACAACTTTATTTTTTTTTGCAATCTGGGTAAGTTTTCTTGCTTCTTCAATATTATGCGTTAGAGGTTTTTGTACATAGGCATGTAACCCTCTATTCATGGCGTTACTCGCAATAATTCCATGGGTGTGATCAGGTGTACTGACTGTCACAGCATCTAAATCTTTTTCATTATCAAGCATTTCTCTAAAGTCAACATAAACATTTGCATTTGGGTATTTTTTTCTTGCATTAATTACATCTTTTTTATCGGGATGAACATCACAAAGAGCAATAACTCTCTCACCAGAAGCCCACTTGTTAGTAATGTCATAACCTTTTCCTCCAGCTCCAATGGCTGCTATATTTAATTGATCGCTGGGAGATATAAACCCAGGACCACCAAGAACATTTCGAGGAACAATAAAAAACCCTGTTCCTAACAGTGCTGAATTTTTTAAAAACTTTCTTCTATTTTTCATATTAATATTTTTTGGAAATCACCTGATTTACTAAATTTAAAACATAATTATCAAAAATTAAAATGAAAAGTTTCAGATTTATAACATTTATATTGCTTTTATTACCAATTCTACAATTTTCTCAAGTTTTGAATGAAAAAAATGTATTATTGGTTTGGGGTGGTTATGAACCGCATAAACCTGAATTATTTTCAAATATTGTAGAAGAATGGCTCTTGTCTCAAAATGCTAATGTAGATGTATACAATGACTTGTCACCATACAATGATTACAATAAATTACTTTCATACGATTTGATTATTCAATCTATTACAATGGGAGAGATTACATGGGAACAAGCTGGCAATCTTTCTAAAGCAGTTAAAAATGGTGTTGGAATAGCTGGTGCTCATGGTGGATTAACTGATTCGTTTAGAGAAAATACAGAATTTCAATATATGATAGGGGGACAATTTGTAGCCCATCCTGGAGGACAGATTGATTATAAAGTTATTTTTAAAAAAGATGAATTAACTGAAGGTTTAAATAATTTTCAAATTAAAACAGAACAATACTACATGCATGTAGATCCAAATATTGATGTGATTGCTGTAACCAAATTTGATGGTAAATTTAATTCTTGGATTGATGGTGTTGTTATGCCTGTTGCTTGGAAAAAAAAACATGGAATGGGTAAGGTTTTTTATTTTGCTATTGGTCATGACCCAATGGAGTTTAAACAACATCCAGATGCTTGGAAATTACTAACGAGAGGTTTTAATTGGGCTAGTAGAAAGTGATTTAAAATTCAATATTTCTATTTTATTTAATTCTCTAAATTTTCCTCTAGGAACTTCAAATTTATCCAAATTTGAAATTAAGACTCTATCGATTGAATTGCAACCATAATTATTTAATTCCTTAAATAATAATCTTTCATTATTAATCATAATTCTTATTGCAGCATTATTATTTTTTATAAAATTAATTTCGCTTAATTCATCAAGAGTATTTAAAAATTTAGATATATCGTCCTTTTCATCTTTACTTAATTCACTATCAAATTGAATATCAAAAAGAACTGAAATAAATTTTTTTCTTTTCTCAAAATTGAAATTAATATCATCATAAAATAATACTAATCCAGAAATACCTTTTCTAATATTTAATGATTTATAGTCATTATTTGAATAAAAATTTTTCAAAAAATTGATGACATGTTTAGGAAGATGATTTAAGTCAACATCTTTTGGCTTATTATAAAGTATGTATCCATCAATTTTAATATTCACTAATTTATTGTTTAATAAAACTTTATCCCCTTTATCAACTTCATAAAATATATCAGTAACTATGGATGTATTTACTTTTACTTTTCCTTGATTAATATACTGTTCTGCTTTTTTTTTTGAAGAAGTTTGATATTTAGAAATGAATTTATTTAGTTTCATTTTTCAATAAAAATTAAAAATAAAATACCCATTACAATAATAAATTTTATAAGATTATTAAGAATAAAAAATGCCAATTTATTTTTAAAAAACCACAGTGTGACTATTAAAATTATAAAAAAAGGAATCAAAAATTGTAAGTATAATATTCTATAATAGCTTTCTATTTCATTAATAAGAATTATGTCAGTGAATATTATTACTATTGTTAGAACAGTAATTACAATCTTTGTTTTAGTTTCACCATAAATTAATGGAACAGACTCTACATTTACAGAAATGTCTCCCAATGTGTTAATCAAATCTTTGATTAAACTTTTGACAAGTAGAATTATAGTCAAAAGAAATGCATTAAGAAAAATTGAGTAATTAAAATTCTTATAATACAATGCTATTGCAAATATTGGTATAACATAAAGAAAAACTGATATTAAGTTTCTTACTAACAAAATCTTACTAAGCCTAATGGAATAGAGGGCAATTAATGCTAGATAAAATGCAAAAAAAAGAAAAGCTCTAAATGAAACTAATGAACTTAAGATCAATCCAATTGAATTAAGCAATATATATAAATAAAGCTTTGTAGAACTGGATATTTTATTTTCTATTAACAACCTTAACGGATAGTTTATGAAATCTTTTTTTTTGTCAAAAAAATCATTGATAATATATCCGGCCATAATTATAAATACACTTGAAAAAATTAAAAGAAATATGTTTCTGTCATTTAAAATTTCGAAAAAACTCAAAGTTGAAAAAACAAAAAGTGCTGAAAAAAATTGGGCTACCACAATAAAAAAAATATTGTGAATTCTAAATAAAAAAAGATACCTAACAATAACAGTAAAGATATTGTTAGATGAAGACATATTATTAATACCTGTAAACAACCTTGAAATTATATTCTGAAAGTTGTTTTTGAGCTTTGTTTAGATCTTTGGTAAAGCCTAATATATAACCACCGCCACCTGATCCACATAACTTTAAAATGTAGTCCTCAGATTTTAATCCATTTTCCCAAACTTTATAAAAACTATCTGGAATCATTGGTTTAAAGTTATCAAATACAATTTTTGACAAACTTTTGATATTATTAAATAAATTTTTAAAATTTCCATCTAAGAAGTCATCAACACATTTGTCAGTGACATTGACAAAACTTGATTCAAATATGTTTTTAAAATCCTCGTTGTTCATAGATTCAATAAAATACTTAACTAATGATTCGGTATCGCTTGACAGTCCGCTATCAATTATAAAGAATCCTCCTTTTCCTTTTCTATTTTGAAATGGAATTCCTGTAGTTTTGATATCTGTTTTTGAATTAATTAGAATTGGAAGACTCAAGTAACTATTTAAAGGATCTAATCCTGAGGATTTTCCATGAAAAAAAGATTCCATAATTGAAAATACTTCTTTTAATAATAAAATCTTTTCACTATCAAGATTTTCTAATATTGTTACTTTATCAATGGCATAAGAATCATAAACTGCAGCAACAAGTGCACCACTACTCCCAATACCATAACCTTGTGGGATCGAGCTTTCAAAATATAAACCATCGCCAATATCGGATTTAAATTGTCCTAAATTTAAAAGGCTATTAATTTCATTACTAGAAACTAAGTATTGGTAAAAATCATTCAATTTACCATTAGATTTTTTTACAATTTTATTATTAAGATCTCCAATTTTTAAAAACCCTTTAAATAAATCATATGGAATGGAGATTCCTTTGGAGTTTTTAATAATTCCATATTCACCGAATAATAAGATTTTTGAGTAAAAAAGTGAAGACTTCATAAGGTAAATTTAATTTTTTTGTGGACCTAAACCAATTTGATCATTTATATATTCACCATCATGACAAAACTGTGCCAAAGATTTTTTTATGAATTCTTGTACTTTTTCAAATGAATTTTTTGGATATAAAAGGTGAACGTTTGCCCCAGCATCTAATGTAAAACAAACTTTGGTTCCAGTTTCTTCTCTAAATTTTACGATTAAATCAATAATATTGATTGTATTGGGTTTAAATAAGATAAAATTTGGATTTGAGGTCATCATTAAAGCATGTAGTGTTAATGCTTCATTTTCCACTACTTCAATAAAAGAGTCTAAATCATTAGAGTCAATAGATTTTTTAAGTTTTGAAAAATTTAAATGTGACTGGGATATTCTTTCCTTTTTGAAAATATGATCATCCATTAATTTGTGACCAATNGTGCTTGAAACTTTTTTTGNTCCACTATCCACAATTAAAATTGTATCACAAAATACAGGNAATTCATNATTNGACATCTTAATTGGAATAGCATANTNATCAGNACTTTGNTCATATAATTCTGTCTCTCCCCAACANGACAATGGACCATANACACTTCTTGAAGCACTNCCTGAACCCAANCTAGAAATNAANGATGCTTTCTCNAAAAAATTTTCATTATCAATTAAATCTGAAAACATNCTTTCAATTTCNNTTAAACATAAAGCCAAAGAACTAAAGGCTGATGCTGANGAAGCAATTCCACTNCTATGTGGAAATGAATTTGATGAGTTTATAGTTAATTTTAATTTAGAAAGNGATGGNAAGTNCTCATTANTTCTAGAAAAAAAAACATCTAACTTGGGAATGAATTCTGGTTTANTCTTATTTTCAAAAAAGAAATTATAGCTAAACTCATTAGACTTCTCAAANTTGACAGANGTNATAGTNCTACATTTNTCAAGAGTGAAACTAATAGAAGGATTCATTGGAATCTGATTATCATATTTTCCCCAATATTTAATTAAAGCAATATTTGATGGTGATTTCCATGAAACTTCCGATTTNTTGAGATTCATTTCCAATCTATTTTATTGAATTAATTTCAATTTTTTTTGCTTCTTTTACTGAACCATCAAACCCTTTTACNCCNGANATNGTTGTATATTTTAATACATTTTTTTTNCCAGGATTAATAATNCCGTAGGCACTATGACACATAACAGCAGCCTCATGAAAACCNGATAATATNANTTTTAATTTNCCTGGATAGGTATTNATATCGCCAATAGCATAAATCCCCTTTATATTAGTACTATAATCTTTGGAATTATCAACCACTAATGCATTTTTATCAATATCTAGTCCCCANTTTTTGAAAATTTCCATTTTAGGTACTAAACCATAAAGAGGTATAATATAATCNGTATCAATCTTTACATTACTATNATTATGGTTTATCTCAATACTTTCAACATTCTTTNNACCATTAATTTTTANTAAANTAGCGGGNGTTAAAACATCAANAATTCCTTTATCTTTNAAACTTTGAATTTTATTGACAGACTCAACTGCGCCTCTNAACTCATTTCTTCTGTGAATCAATGTTACCTTTTTTGCAATTTTTGAGAGCTCTANTGTCCAATCTAAAGCTGAATCTCCCCCTCCGGAAATAACNACATTTTTATTAGTAAAAATTTCTTTATCAACTATTTTGTACTGTAGTCCATTATCTTCAAATTTTGATATGTTTTCAATGCGAGGTTTTCTNGGTTCAAAATTACCAAGTCCACCAGCTATAACTAAAACTTTACCTTTNACNACACTACCNTTATCAGTGGTAATAACAAATCCATCACTTAATTTTTCTAATTTATCNGCGGTTTCCCCAAANGTNTANGNTGGATTAAATGGTTTTATTTGNTCTAANAATTTANTNATCAAGTCNCCNGCTAAAATTTCAGGNTGAGCNGGAATATCATANATNGGNTTTTTNGGATAAATTTCTGAACATTGACCACCNGGNTGTCCAAGCGAATCAATAATATGACATTTCATTCCTAATAAACCTGCNTCAAAAACAGTAAATAGACCTGTTGGTCCAGCTCCAATAATTAAAATATCAGTTTTTATCATTCAACACTAATAACTTCTTTAACACTAGGAACATATTTTTTTATTGTCATCTCTACCCCATTTTTNAGTGTCATTTGATTAACAGAGCAACTAATACAATTTCCAAGTAACCTAACTTTTACTACATCATTTTCAAATGAAACCAATTCAATATTTCCTCCATCGCTCTGAAGAAATGGTCTAATTTCACCTAATGCTTTTTCAATTTCTNTCAATTTCTTACTCATAATTATGAACAACCAGCCATAGTTTTGATTTTTACAATCTCAGTAGGCGGTAAATTAGTATTTCTTTCAGTTAAATTAATTATCATATTCCTTGTAATATCTTCAAACACTCTACTCAGCTCAGTATCTTCTTGCAATGCTCCNGGCCTACCAATATCACCCGATTCTCTTAAANCTTGAANAATNGGTACTTCTCCAATAAATGGTATTTCNAAATCNTCAGAAAGATTCTTCACTCCATCCTTTCCAAAGATATAATACTTNTTCTCTTTGTCATCTGGCGGATTAAAATATGACATGTTTTCAATCAAACCNAGAACAGGGATATTTATATTTTCTTGTCTATACATAGAAATTCCTTTTCTTGCATCAGCCATTGCAACTATTTGTGGTGTACTTACNACTATAGATCCATTTACAGAAAGTTTTTGGACTATACTTAAATGAATATCNCCAGTACCAGGTGGTAAATCGATTAATAGAAAATCTAACTCTTTCCAATCAGCATCAAAAATTAATTGATTAAGAGCTTTTGTTGCCATTGGACCTCTCCAAATAACTGCCTGATCCATTGATGTAAAAAATCCGATTGATAAAATCTTAACTCCATANCTTTCNANAGGTTTCATTTTAGATTTTCCATCAACATCAACAGCNAAAGGCTTTCTTCCAACAAGATCGAACATGATGTGCATAGATGGTCCATAAATATCAGCATCAAGTATTCCAACTTTAAAACCCATTTTAGAGAGTGTTACAGCAATATTGGCGGTTACAGTAGATTTTCCTACACCACCTTTTGCAGATGAAATAGCAATAATATTTTTTATATTCTTTAACTGATTATTTGAATCTTCTCTNTCAACAANCTTGGGTTTGAAATTGATTTTAAAATTTAAATTTGAATCAAAATTTTTAGACANAACTTCAGTAATATTATTTCTTGCTTCAGCTTTTGATTTATGAGTAAAGTTTTCAATTAATAAGTCAATAGTAACATCATTTGAAAATTTATTAATATTCACAATTTCAATAGATTTATCTACCTCATTTATAAGGTTTTTAATCTTCTCTTTACTAAATAATTCTTTTGACATAAATAATTAAAGCAAATTTAACGAATCNATAAAAATTTAACTATTAGGATCCCAAAAATGATTTTTAAAATTAACAATGGTATTATTTTTAACTTCTATACCTTCATTATTCAATAATTGTTCCATTAAGTTAGTCCCGTAAAAGTGATTTTTCCCAGTTAAAACACCATTTCTATTAACAACTCTATGAGCAGGAATATTTTGATTATCATGTGATGCATTCATTGCCCATCCTACGGTTCTTGATGAACTCGGAGATCCTAAAANCTTTGCAATTGCACCATAAGTAGTAACTTTTCCTGGTGGAATTAGTTTTACAACCTCGTATACTTTCTGAAAAAATGATTCTTTTTTCATTTTATTTGAAATGATAAGTAAGTTATTTTTTTATTTTCAGCTAAAAATATTTTCTCATAATGAGTTTTNATATCTACAACTTCTTCTGGCGCATTTTGATTTAAATAAATATCATGNTTTGATTGTATTAATTTAAGATTCAATGCCTCAATTAAACCAAGTGTGTATCCNTGCAAAAACTCACTATCAGTTTTTAGATGAATAATTCCTTTTGATTTAATTATCCTTTTNTACTTATTTAAAAAATTTATATTGGTTAACCTATGTTTTTGTCTTTGAATTTTAATTTGTGGATCAGGNAATGTTATCCATATTTCNGAAATTTCATTTTCTGAAAACAAAAATTCAATTAATTCAATTTGGGTTCTAATAAAACAAGCATTTTCAATACTATTCAAAACAGCATATTTTGCTCCACTCCAAATTCTTGCTCCTTTTATATCGATCCCAATAAAATTTTTTTTTNGATATTTTTCAGCCAATGAACATGTGTATTCACCTTTTCCACAACCAAGTTCTAATACAATTGGATTATTATTTTTGAAATAATCTTTCCAAAATCCTTTATATTTAAAAGAGTTNCTTAACAACTCCGATCTTGTNGGCTGAAAAAGATTNTTGAAAGATAAATTTTCTTTAAATCTTTTTAATTTGTTTTTACTACCCAAAAAAATTGTTTTGGTAAATGTAATTATTTTGATTTATCAATTGTAAAGGAAAATTCAGAACCAAGACCANAATCACTTTCAACGTAAATTTTTTCGTCATGAGCATCAACTATATGCTTAACTATAGCTAGCCCTAGTCCAGAACCGCCACTGGATCTACTTCCACTTTGATCAACTCTGTAAAATCTTTCAAACAATCTATCTAAATGGTNTTNTTCNACTCCAATTCCATTATCCGTNACTCTAACTATTATTTTATTTTCAACTAAGTCCTGCACTACAATTTCNGTGGTTCCATTTTCTTTTCCATACTTGATGGAGTTTTCTATTAAATTAATTATTACTTGTTCTATTTTTTCTTTGTCAGCATTAACATTAATTGGAGGATTATTTTCGTGATCAATCATCAATTTAATATTNTTTTTATTAGCGCTAATTTCAAGCATCTCAATTGAGTTATTTATTAAATCAACAATATCAAAATTTGATTTTTTTATGTTACTATCACCTGTTTCTAGTTTAGTAATAAAATCTAAATCTTTAACTATTAGATTTAATCTTTCAATAGCTTTACTNGCAATTTTTAAATATTTNTTATTNACAGATTTATCATCAAGTGCTCCATCAAGTAATGTTAAAANATAACTCTGACTTGTAAAAAGAGGTGTTTTTAATTCATGAGCTAAATTACCNATAAACTCTCTTCTAAAAGTTTCTTGCTCTCTCATTTCACTTANTTCAATTTTTCTTTCATCATCAAATTGTTTTATTTGATCAATTAAATCATCCATATCTGTAGTNATAGTTTTNTTGAGNNTNAAGTCTTGANNGAAAAGTTGATCAGAAATTTCTTTNATCCTTTTATTTAAAAAAAACTTGACAAAAAAACTGANCGATANATAAATGATAACAGCAGNTAAAAAAGTAAAAACTAAAGAATANATTAAAAGTTTTGAGAGATCATATTCTTNAATAAAAAAACTTACGAGAATNGTAAATACAGANGAAATAATTAAAGAAAACAGAGCAATTTGTATTCTTAATTTATTTTTTCTTGACATTTAGTTTGAATTTATATCCTACCCCTTTGATTGTTTTGATATATTTTTCTCCAATTTTTTCTCTAAGTTTTCTTACGTGAACATCAATTGTTCTNTCTCCAACAATNACTTGTGTNCCCCAAACCTTAGTCATAATTTCATCACGNGAAAAAACTTTACCAGGCTTAGATGCTANTAAATATAATAATTCAAACTCTTTTCTTGGCAACGAAATATCTTCTTTATTTATTGAAACTAAATATGATTCTTTATCAATTTTAATCTCACCTAAATCAACTATATGTGATAAATCATTATCAATCATTCTTTTTGAAATTGATGAAATTTTTTTGATGAGTATTTTTGGTTTTACAGGTTTAGTTATATAATCATCTGCACCTGCATCGAAAGCAGCAATTTGTGTAAAATCTTCACCTCTAGCTGATAAAAAAATAATTCTTGTGTTTGAAAGAGAATTTATTTTTTTTATTTCTGTACAAGCTTCAATTCCATCCATTTCAGGCATCATTACATCTAAAAGAATAATATCAGGAATAAATTTTTTTGCCTTTTCAATTGCTTTTAGACCATTATTTGCTGACTTTACATCATATCCTTCATTATTAAGATTATACTTTAATATTTCAACAATATCAGGTTCATCATCAACAATTAAAATCTTTGTAGGTGAATTTTTCATTATTTTGTGAAGTTAAAAATTAAAAACAAAAATGTAGTTAACTTAACAATAACTTAATATTGAAAAATTTAGACAACATAGATTTAATAAATTCAAAAAATTTTGACTTAATAGCTCTTGAAATTTTTAAATATCAATTTCAAAATAACATAATATATAACAGTTACTGTGAGCAATTAAATGTAAAAGTTGAAACAATTAATTCCATTGAGAAAATCCCTTTTCTTCCTATTTCTTTCTTTAAGACTACTAAAGTATTATCTACCAAAAATGAAATAGAAAAAGTATTTATAAGTAGTGGAACAACTGGAACTGAAAGTTATCATCATATTTCAGATCTTAAATTATATGAAAAAAG
>NZZF01000043.1 GCA_002702385.1 Flavobacteriaceae bacterium
TTGTTGTAAGAATCAATAATCGATTTTTCAATTTCATTTGATTTTTTTCCAATTCCATTAACAATCAAATCATATGCTTTTTTAGTTCTTTCCCATCTTTTGTCTCTATCCATTGCATAATATCTACCGCAAACACTAGCAAGTTTTGCATTTGTTCCTTTCATGGATTCTATAAGTTCATTAATCATGTTAATTCCAGATTTTGGATCAACATCTCTACCATCTGTGAAGGCATGAATAAAAACATCTTTTAAATCATGAGTTTTAGACAGATTAATTAGGTGTTTAATATGATTTATGTGGGAATGAACTCCTCCATCAGAGACAAGGCCAATAAAATGAAGCTTTTTTCTATTTGATTTACAATACTTAAAAGCTTCGATCAATATTTTATTTTCATCAATTGTTTTATTAATTATATCACGATTAATTTTTGCTAACTCTTGATAAACAATTCTTCCAGCCCCAATATTTATGTGGCCTACTTCACTGTTACCCATTTGCCCCGTAGGAAGCCCAACATTTTCACCATGAGTTAATAGTTTAGCGTTTGGATATTTCTTAATAAGACTATCAAAAAAAGGGGTCTTAGCTTGATCAATAGCTGAGAACTCTGAATTATTTGATATTCCCCAGCCATCAAGAATAATTAAAATACTTTGTTTTTTTTCTTTCAAATTAATTTTATACCAACAAATTTAAAGATATAATATCAATTTATAGCTCAAGTTCTTTATTAACACTTAGAATATTTTCATTAATATATTTTTCAATAAATTCTTTTGTTAAATATTCTTTACCCATAATATCAAGGTCTAATATTAGTTTTGAGATATTATTTTTTTTAAACTCTTCTAAAAAATTTTTTGAAATAGGCTTGTAGCTGTAATGCCATGGTTCATATTCAAACCCTTTTCTTTGTTCATCATTCGTGTAGGTTAAATAAAAACCAAATTTTTTGGAATTTAAATCCATCCACCTTTTCAATTTATTAAAAACACCTCCCGCCTCGTATTTTTCAGTTATTAATGGATTTTTTTCATTTTTAAATTCTTCATCAATGATGTCTATCTCAGTTCCCCAATGATGTCTAGATGTTCCAGGAACAGTAGAGAATCTCACAATTTCATTTATAGCCTCTTCAGGTTTTAATTTATATTCTTCAGTAAATTTTAAAAATTTAGAATTCCAAATTAAGGTTTGTCTTTCAAAATCTCTGTGACCGGAAACAATTTTTATTCTAATTCCGTCATTAAAAGCTTCCCTTTTCATTTTTTCAAATGCTTTAAAAGTTTCTTTTTCAAGTAATATGCTATCACCAACAAGATGATTGGTTGTTTTACCCTGAAGTATATCTATGTCTATTTTTTGTGACATTAATTCTGATGTATGAATTAAAATTATAATTAAAATAAAGAATTTACTTTTATTCATAGTTTTTTGTAAAGCATATGGTGTAAGCCTATTTCATTCATATTATATGTTATCTCAGAATTAGTATAATCTAATTTCAAATAAAAATCAAGAGCTTTAACTCTAGCATTCATCCATAAATAACTTACTTTTTTGGTTTTAAGTAGAGACTCAACTTTGTTAATTATCATTTTTCCGACACCCTTTTTTTGATGATGAAAATCAACAAATAGACCTCTAAGTTGATAACAATTAGGAAAATCTTTATACGAACATTTATTTTTTATCATTGAAACTCCCCCTACTAAAACTCCATCAATATAAGCTCCAATGTGAAATGATGTGTTATCATCATCACCTGGATATATACATTTTGATGGATTCATGTTGTTTCTCAAGATTTTACTCCTAAGTTTAAGCAACTTGTTAGATTTGATTATTTTTATGTTAAGATTCAATCCTAACAAATTTAATCTTAAATTGTTAAAATTAAAAAGCGGGAGTAGCTCAGTTGGTAGAGCGTCAGCCTTCCAAGCTGAATGTCGCCGGTTCGAACCCGGTCTCCCGCTCAAGAATTAAGCAATGAATTATAAAAAATATTTTTTTGTTTTAGTTATTCTATTTTCATCTATTTCATTTGGACAAAATGATTATCGTACATGGATTAAGGGAAAGGTTCTGTATAAAAATGTTAATGTTGAAGGTGCTAACGTTATAAATAATACTTCTCAAATAGCAACAACAACAAATAGTGAAGGTGAGTTTGAAATTGAAGTTAAACTAAATGATAAAATACTTTTTTCATCAGTTCAATATCAGATTAGAGAAATTACAATAACCAAAGATATTTTGCAAAGAAATAGGATAGTTGTTGATGTTAATGAAAAAGTTACAGCTCTTGATGAGGTAGTTGTCACACCAGAAAACAGAGAAAAATTTCTAGATTTAAAAGAAGAAGAATTCAAAAGGTTTGATTACAGCAGTGATAAATCTACTAGGGTTGTCAATGTAATTAATGAGCAAGGGAAACTTAGAAATGGTTTAAACTTTGTTAATCTATACAAATTAATTGCTAATACAATTAATAATAAGTCAAATGAAGAAAGTTCTACATTTAATTATAATCCAAGTGATCTAATTAGAGAAGTTTATGATGATATTTTTTTTACAAAAAGTCTTGGTATACAAAAAGATAAAATCAATGAGTTTTTGATTTATTGTGATGAAAATTTTCCATCAAAAATTCTTTTAAAAAAAGACAAAGAATTTGAATTGATAGATTTTCTAGTTAAACAAAGTAAAAAATTCAACAGAATTGTTAGTAAAGGTTAGGATTTTTCTATTATTATTTTTTTTCTCTGTTTTATCATTTTCTCAAAACACTGAAATTAAAACCCTTTCTGGGGAAGTAGTTAATAATGATATTGAAAAAAGTGGAATAGTTATCATTAATAAATCAACTGGTGGAACAACGATTACAGATAAAGAAGGTTTTTTTCGAATAGGTGTAAGATTAAAAGATTCTCTTTTTTTTAGATCTGTCCAAATTAAAGCACATTTTGTTTATATAAATGAAGAGGTTTATAATTCAGATTCTATTAGAGTTTTTCTCGATGTTAAAGTAAATGAACTTAAGAACGTAGATGTAACGCCGTACAATTTATCTGGAAACTTATTAGCTGATGCTAACAAAGTAAACAAGAAGAAAATATTTAATTTTGATGATGTTAATATTCCAGGTTTTAAAGGTGAAAGACAGGAGAAGATAGTATATAAAAATAATTCTCAAATTTTATTGAATGTTTTACTTCTCCCTTTAATGCCTTTAGATATTGAGGGTATGTATAAACAATTATCAGGATATTATAAAAATCTCAAAATTGCTAGAGGTTTGGAGAAACAATATGGCGTTGTTGTTTCTATAATTCAATTCTACGGTTCAAATTACTTTATGGAAAGATATAATCTGAAGGAGGAAGAAGTTTATGAATTTGTTCTTGGAGCCTCTGAAAATTATGATTTATTAACTGATTTTAAAAGTTCTAATCATGGATTAATTTTAAATAATTTAGATAAGTTTAATGAATCCATTAATAATTAATTTTTTTACTTTATTATTTCTTTTAGTTTTTCCGCATAAATATTATGTAAGTACAACTCTAATAGATTTTGACAACAAAACACAATCGTTTGAAATAACTTTGAAGGTATTTTATGATGATCTTGAAAAGGATTTGAAGCTAGATTCGAAAAAAGTAGATTATATCAAAGATTATGAATATTTAAATGAGATTTACAAACCATACCTTAATCAAAACTTTCAAATAAATTTTGATAAAGAAGCTATTTTGATTAATTATTTGGGTTTTGAAAAGAAACAAGATCAAATTAATTTTTATATGGAAATAAATAGTGATTTATTAGGTCAATCTATTGAGATTCAGAACTCCATCCTTTACAATTCTTTTCCAAATCAAAAAAATATAATATTAATAAGAAAGGGAAAGTTTAGAAAAAGCTTTATACAAGACAAGTATAATTCAATAAGTAGTCTTCTTTTAAGTAACTAGTTTTTTTTAAATTTGATATTCCCTAAAAATCCAGTTATGAAAAAAAATATAATCTTTTTAATAATTTCTGTTTTATTATTTCCAATTGAAAATATTTCTCAACAAAAACAAACAGAAAAAATTAATACTAACAAATTTCGTCAGTTAAATCAAGAGTTTGCATCTCCAAATATGTTCAGGACTGCATCTGGGGCACCTGGACCAGCTTATTATCAACAACAAGCTGATTATTTAATTAATATTGAATTAGATGATGCAAATAAAAAAATATACGGTGATGAAATAGTTACATATACAAATAACTCACCTGATTTACTGGATTATTTATGGGTTCAATTAGATCAAAATGTTAGATCTAAAGATTCACCAAGTTTGATTAGAGACAGTAATTCTGTTAACCCAGCATATATACCAGATACTTTTGAAAAAGAATTCATTAATGACCCATTTGATGGTGGATTTAATATAGAATATGTAAGAGATATTAATGATAAGCCACTCGATTATTTTGTTAATCAAACCATGATGAGAATTGATCTTCCTAAAGCAATTGGAACTGGTGAAAGTTTTTCTTTTAAAGTAAAATGGTGGTATAATATTAATGATCATGTTAATGATGGTGGTAGATCTGGATATGAAACTTTTCCAAATGATGATAATAGAGCATATATAATTGCTCAATTTTTTCCTAGAATGTGTGTTTATGATGAAGTTGAAGGGTGGCAAAATTATCAGTTTTGGGGGGATGGGGAATTTGCTTTGCCATTTGGAAATTATGAGGTCAATATAACTGTACCTGCTGATCACATTATGGAAGCCACTGGAAAGTTAGTAAATAGAAAGGATGTTTATTCTAAAGAAATGATGAAAAGATTTAATAAGGCAAAAAAATCATATGATAAGCCTGTTATAATAGTTTCACAGGAAGAAGCAGAGATTGCAGAAAAGTCTTTTTCTAAGGATAAAAAAACATGGAAGTTTTATGCTGAAAATGTACGAGACTTTGCTTTTGCAACCTCAAGAAAATATATTTTGGACATGATGGCAGTAAAGATTGGAAATGAAGATAAAATGGCTGTCTCTTTATACCCAAAAGAAGGTAACCCAATGTGGGAAGATTTTTCTACAATTACTGTAATGGAAACTTTAAAGTTCTATTCTGATTACACTTTTAATTATCCTTATCACAAAGCTATTTCAGTACATGCCCACAGAATTGGAATGGAGTACCCTATGATATGCTTTAATTTCGGTCGACCAAATCTTGATGGATCTTACTCAGATGATGAAAAGTTTGGAATGATTGGAGTTATTATTCATGAAATAGGACACTTTTTCTTTCCGATGATAGTTAACAGTGATGAAAGACAATGGGCATGGATGGATGAGGGAATCAATACTTTTGTTCAATATTTAGCTGAACAAGAGTTTGGAAAAAAATATCCAGATATTATTTATCCAAACAAGAATTTCCCCTCTGATAGAGGTCCTGCCGAGTTAATTGTAGATTATATGAGTGTTGATGAAAATTACTTAGCACCAATAATGTCAAATCCTGAAAACGTATACAGTCTAGGTCCAAATGCATATGGTAAGCCGGCCACAGCGCTAAATATTTTAAGAGAAACAGTTATGGGTGAAGAGCTATTTGACTATGCTTTTAAAAAGTATTCTAATAGATGGAAATTTAAACATCCAACACCTGAAGACTTTTTTAGAACAATGGAAGATGCATCAGCTGTTGATCTTGACTGGTTTTGGAGAGGATGGTTTTATACTACTGATTTTGTAGACATTGGTATTAAAGAAATAAATCAATATTATGTTTCTCCTAATCCAGGTGAAGAAATGAAAAAAATCATGGAAGAACAGGGTATACCAAGAAATAGGTTAAGACCTTTAATATTCTTTGAGAAATTCGAGAATGATAGCGAAGATTTAAAGAGCAAAAATCCTCTTGAAAATTCAAAACTTTTAAATAATTATTTAAGTGAAAATTATTCAAATGAAGAAATTTCAAAAATGAATATTCCAAAGTTTTATTATGAAATAGTTTTTGATAAACCAGGTGGTTTGGTTATGCCAATAATTATTGATATTGAATATGAGGATGGATCTGTTGAGAGAAGAAAATATCCTGCTCAAGTATGGAGAAAAAATGATTTAGAAGTTAGAAAAGTAATTACTAGTAATAAGCAAATTTCAAGTATTAAACTTGATCCTGATAAAGAAACAGCAGATATTGATACTTCAAATAATTCTTGGCCAAAAGAGGAAAATGAGTCAGATTTTGATAAATTTAAATCAAATATTAAAGGTTAAATGATTCTTTTTTTTATCAGTGGAGCAGAGATTTTAGTAATTTTTTTAATTATTCTCTTGTTATTTGGGGCAGACAAAATTCCTGATATTGCCAAGGGTTTGGGTAAAGGTATTAGACAGGTAAAAGATGCTACCCAAGAAATTAAAACTGAAATACAAAAAAGCGCTGAAAAAAAAGGTATTGATACAAAAGAAATTTCTGATCAAATAGATAGTGTAAAAGATGATATTGATGATTTGACAGGATCTATAAAAAGAGATATTTAAATTTTTCTAATCAGGCTTAAACCATCTCTTATTGGTAAAATGATGGTTTCTACTCTATCATCATTGTTGACTTTATCATTGAATTCAATAATTGATTTAGTAGCATAATCTTCTTCCTCAACTTTTTCAAGTATTTTACCACTCCATAGTATGTTATCTGCAATTATTACACCTCCAGGTTTTACCTTTTCAATTATTAAATCAAAATATAAAGGATAGTTTTCTTTGTCAGCATCAATAAATACAAGATCAAAATCTAAATTTAATTTTTTAATAATTTTTGTTGCATCACCAGTATATTGTTTAACCTTTTCTGAAATTCCAGCTTTTTTAAAATATTTATTTTGAATAACTAATAATTCTTCATTATGATCAATAGTATGAATACTACCATTTTTATCAAGACCTTCTGATAAACAAATTGTTGAATAGCCAGTATATGTTCCAATTTCAAGAACTGTTTTTGGTTTAATTATTTTTGAAACAAGTGATAATATTCTTCCCTGATAATGACCACTTAGCATTCTAGGATTTAATATTTTTAAATGAGTTTCTCGATTTAGATCATTAAGAATTTTNGGTTCCTNAGAGCTTTTNCTNAAAGAGTAATTAAAAATTTTTGAATCTATAAAGTTTTTCATTTTTTTGGTCTAGCATATTTAAACCTATTTAATAATGTAGTTTTTGCATATCCATCTAATCCATTTATAGTAACTGTACCAGCTTTATCTAATCTAATCCATCCATCTTCTTGTAAAGCNTCATTGTCTACATAAAGACATTCTATGGATGCAACTACCATTATTGTATTATTTTCTTTTATATCATANTCNTTGAGATATTTGCAGCCAAATTTAATTTTTGAACTTTTTACAAAAGGCGCAATNAATCCATCTATAAACTCAGGTTCAAATTTAGTTTTCTCAAATTCTGAAATTTCTTTTGGGTATTTTGCTGAAGTATGATGAGCATCTTCAATATCATTTGTATTAACATGATTTACAGTAAAGAATTTGTTATTAAACATATTGTTATACGTGTTTCTGGGAACAGTTCTTGGTCTTAGAACAAAACCAATCATAGCAGGATCGCTTCCTAGATGTGTNATTGAACTAAAAATTGCAAGATTTGTATTNCCTTCATTATCTATTGANCCAAGTAGATTAGCTGATTTGTATCCTGTACAACTGTTGATTAGATTTAATCNGTAAATTTTTTCTAAACCTTCTATNTCTTTTTTACTAAAATGAACCATTTTTTATTTATTTTAAAGTTATGAAAATTTACAGGGTAATTATTTCTTTTANTTTAATAATATTCTTATTTAGTTGCTCAGTTGACAAAGAAAAGCCAAACGTAATTTTAATTATGGCAGATGATTTAGGATTTGAAGCATTAGGTATCAATGGAGCTGATGATTATAACACACCTGTANTGGATTCGTTAGCAAGAAATGGTATAAATTTTACCAGTGCTTATTCACAACCTTTATGTACACCAACTAGGGTTAAGATAATGACNGGAAAACCTAACTACGAAAATTATGAATATTTTACTTATTTGAATCCTAATCAAAGAACCTTTGGAAATCTTTTTCAGGAAAANGGATATAAGACAAGTATTGTTGGTAAATGGCAATTGAATGGAGTTCANTACGACATGGAATTTAACCAAGATAGNGATAGACCTTACAGACATGGTTTTGATGATTATTGCTTATGGTGGTTAACTGAAAGAGGTGATAGNTTTGCAAATCCAAATATTTTNAAGAATGGAGAGTTNATGGATAATNATATAGATGATTATGGTCCTGATATTTTTGCTGATCATATTGTGAATTTTATTGAAAAAAATAAAGATGAACCTTTTTTTATTTATTATCCGATGGTTTTAGTTCATGANCCTTTTTTACCGACACCAGACTCTGAAGATTGGAATGATTTAAATAAAAGGAATAAAGGCAATAATCCAATNTATTTTTCAGAAATGTTAACCTATATGGATAAAGTTGTTGGTCGAATTTCAAATGCTCTAAAACAAAATGACTTAGATAAGAATACCATTCTAATTTTTACAGGTGATAATGGGACTGATGTCAAAGTAAAAACNAAAAATAAAGGAATAGAAATTCAAGGATCTAAAGGTTTGTCTATTAAATATGCTTCNAATGTCCCTTTAATTATTAATTGGAATGATTATTTNAAAGGAAATNAAACATCAGATGCATTTATTGATTTTGTAGATTTTTNTGCAACATTTGAGGAAATTTTAGGAGTTGAAAAATCTAATCCAAATGCTTTGAGNTTTCTTCCTCTATTGAAAAATCAGNNTTATANTGAAAGAGAAGTATTAACAACTTTTTATAATCCTATGTGGGGAACTCGTAATTTAGAAAGAGGAGTGTATGCTCAAAATAAAACTCATAAACTTTATAAAAACGGTAATTTTTATAATTATTCTGTGGATCTCCTNGAGAAAAATCCTATTGATATAAANTNGATGAATGATAATCTCAAGGAAATTTATAATCTTCTAAATNATAATTTAAATAAANTTCCAGATTTACCACCTGATAATTTTAATGGATGGAAGGAAAGAGGAAAAGAGGTTAGATCTAGTAATAAGTTTGATAGAAATTGGAAACTAAATTTAAAATAGCNACTAGTTTTTTAGNAANAGGGGTTCTTTGTTTTTTATTATTTTACTTNATTGGAAGTGAGNTTGATGAGAGCGGGTATTTACATGAACCTTTNTTTTTACTTCCANTTGGTTTTATTAGTATTATAATTTCGATGATTCTTTATGTTTTATTTGCAATAANTAAAAAAAAATAGGATTCAATTNGAATCCTATTTTAAANAATTTTAAAAAANTTTAATCTCTTTTATTACTCGAATTATTTTTTNCACAGGATTCTTTNAATGCTTTGAAGTCATCATCATCTTCCATTATTTTCTCAACAAGNTTTTTATTGCTATCATAAAAAATTACTGTTACTGGATAAATAANTTTAATTTCTTTTCTTGAGGATTTATCTTTAGAAACCAAGTTCTTTATCAGTTCGCAGTGTTCTTTTCTNTCTTTGACTTCAACTATTTTTCCATCACTTAATTCNAGACTAACTGGATATTTCAATTTAAAACAAGGTTTAATTCTTTTCTTTCTNTCTTTNTCTCCTTTAGCTCTTTCTAATTTTCTACCATTAACATCAAAGAAAACATCTCCAGACTTNAGACCCATTTCAAAAACAGCAATAGATCTCATTTCAACTTGAAATCCAAGCCCAGGAGCTAATTTTGCAAGATCAACATAATCATCGGTTAATTCGTTTGATATTAAAGTTTGTGCTTGAAAAGGCAGTTCACTTTCAGAAACAGTAACTTTTTCTTCATAGTTAATTATTGCNTCAATAAGCTCATCATCTGTCATGGTATTTTCAACTTCACAAGATGATAGAAATAGGATTAGAATAGANGTAAATAAAAAAGATATCTGATTTTTCATACTATGAATTTAGTTAAAATAATGATAANCATATTCTTATGTTATATTATTTNTGGTTTTATCAGTCTTAAATTCAATTATTTTTCNGATAAACGAATGGTCCTTTTTTGTTTTAACTTTTATTTTTAAATACTTGTTNTCNATGTTAAATGTATATTCATTCTCAGATACTTTAAACACAACAAGTTTNTAATAAGGAATAACTAAACCGTAGGTTTCTAGTAGTGATCTAAANTATATAATTATACCATCAACTCTTAGTTCAATATTACAGTAGTTAATGTTTTGATCTAGAANTAATAAATTTTCAATTTCTTTGTCAGCTTTGGTTATCAAAAGTTTGTTTGAACCAATTCCNCCTTTTTTTATTTTTTCAATTAAAGAATATGGTTTTCCAATNAAATCACTTATTTCATTTTTGATATTTTCNTTGTTATAAGAAACATTTTTAAGCATATCTATTNTCATTCAAAAATTGTACTAAATTTGATTTNTTATTTTAGTTCCGTTAGCTCAGTTGGTTCAGAGCACTACCTTGACAGGGTAGGGGTCGTTGGTTCGAATCCAACACGGAACACATTTATTTTGAAAACCATTTGTGTTTACCAAAATAATTTTCTGGAATGTTTTTTTTATTAATTAGATACCAATCTAAGCCTGAAAGAACACTATTTANGTATTTTTTTAAGTTTGGCTTAACTATGAAGTNATGTGGAATAAAAGAAAATATTTTACTTTTTTCTCTTAAAAAGTGAGGATAAACTTCAATNGANAAGTNTACNGAANTNTTTTCTTCAAAAATTTCCCAAATNACTAGNGATTTTTTTCCNTTTTTTCTACCAATTAATAATTTATAGCCTTNNTTTTCANGCCATTCAATAAAATNTCTNATTAATTTAAAATCGTTCAGGTAAATTAGCTCATCNNATGATCCTTCNCCAGGCCATTTGATAATCTTNTTTGATTTACAAAAAGGATGAAATAATTCNAGATTNTTAGGAGAAGAAATTAGATTCCAAANTTCTTCTTTACTTGAATTAATTCTTTTTGTTAATTTAATACTCCAAGATTTTTTATAGTCAATCACTGAAACGAACATAATTTTATTTTATGATATTTCAAAAAGAAATAGTACTAAGACCTTATCCTAGAGGATTTCATTTGATTAGCGATCAAGTATTTGATGAATTACCTAAAATTAGTGGAATAGTTAATGTATTTATTAAACATACATCGGCTAGCTTAACAATTAATGAGAATGCCGATCCCAGTGTTAGAGTTGATTTTGAAAATCATTTTAACAAGCTAGTCTCAGAGAATGATAATCATTACACTCATACAATTGAAGGTCCTGATGATATGACTTCACATATAAAAAGCTCTCTGATTGGCTCTTCAGTTAATTTTCCTATTAAAAATGGTATTCCCCAAATGGGTATTTGGCAAGGAATATATCTTTGTGAACATCGAAATAGAGCATCTTCACGAAGTTTATTTATCACAATTGTTGGAGAATAAATTGTTATCAAAAATTAATTTCATAATTTGAAAAAAAAATCATGAAATATTTATCTCTTTTAATTACTTTTTTTTGTTTTTTTTCATATTCTCAAAATTTTGATAAAAGAATTAATGATTTAATTCAAAAAAATATTGAAGAAACTATTGAGCTCAGACACTGGCTTCATCAAAATGCAGAATTAAGTAACCGTGAGTTCAAAACAGCAGAAAGAATTGCTCAAGAACTTCGAAAAATGGGTTACAAACCTAAAACAGGTATTGCCAAAACTGGTGTAGTAGCAATTTTAAATGAAGGCAAAGCAGGACCAGTAGTTGGACTAAGAGCTGATATTGATGGCCTTCCAGTTAAAGAGAGAGCAGATATACCTTGGGCATCTAAAATGACAGGCATATATAATGGAGAAGAAGTTCCTGTTATGCATGCTTGTGGACACGATATGCATACTGCCATATTATTGTCAACAGCTAAAATATTATACGAGATAAAAGATGAAATTCCAGGACAGGTAAAATTTATTTTTCAACCAGCTGAAGAAGGTGCTCCAGCCGGAGAAGAAGGAGGTGCAGAATTAATGGTTAAAGAAGGAGTTTTAAAAAATCCAGATGTTGATGCAATTTTTGGACTTCATGTTTGGTCTGGAATTTATGCCGGTCAAGTATATCTTAGACCTGAAGGAATTATGGCTGCAGTCAATGAATTTAGAATTGACTTAAAAGGTGTTCAAACTCATGGCTCAACACCGTGGACAGGAAAAGATCCAATTGTTACCGCTTCACAAATTGTTAATTCATTACAAACTATTGTTAGTAGAAGTTTACCTCTTACTGAAGCAGGTGCAGTTGTAACTATAGGAAGTATTCATGGAGGGGTAAGAAGTAATATAATACCTGAGGATCTATACATGTTGGGAACAATTAGAACTTTGGATAAGAATATGAAAGACATAGTTTTAAGAAGATTAGAAGAGATAGTTTATAATGTTGCAAAATCTAATAATATTGAAGCTAAAATCACATATTTAGTATCATATCCAATAACATACAATGATCCTTTTTTATATGAAGAAGTACTCCCCACTCTTAATAGAGTTAATGGAGAAAAAAATGTTAATCTAATGAAGGCAATTACTGGTGCTGAGGATTTTTCTTACTTTCAGGAAAAAGTTCCAGGAGTTTATTTTTTTATAGGTGGATCTAAAATTGGAGCTGACCTTTCAAAAGTTGCACCTCACCATACTCCTGATTTTTATGTTGATGATTCTGCCATTGAAACTGGAATTAGATCAATGACATCCTTAACAATAGATTATCTTCTAAATAATTAATTATTAGGAGCTTTTCTTTTCTTTGAGATTTGTTCATAAGCATAACCTATTTCGTAAAGCAATTGCTCGCTTTTGGATTTTCCTATAAATGTTAAACCTGCTGGTTTGTTATCATTTCTAAAACCCATTGGAACAGTTAAGCATGGGTTATGAGCAACAGCTGCATAACCAGCATGATAATTATTTATTGAAATAACTGCATCTAAGTTATATTTATCATTAGCTGAATCAAAAAATTTATTTCCGTTAAATGATAATTTTTCTTTCAATAATTTAAAATCAGTTTCACTCATAGTGTCTTTTATTATGCCTTCAAAAATACCTTGACCATAAGGAGCTCTAGTAATTGAATCCAAAGAATTATAATCTATAATAGACTTAATATCCTTGACCAAAAGATTTTCATTTCCATAGTCATTGAGATATTTAACTAAATCTGTTCTCATGTCTTCATCTAAAAGTTTTCTGAAATTAGGAAGAGAAATATTTTGGGGTTCAATCTTTATTAAATTAGCACCTTTTGACTTTAATAAATCAATGTTCTTTCTGTAAAGTGAATCCTCCTCGTAATAATTAGAATAATACCCGAGTTTATAATCTTTAAGATTAGCATTTTTAACTGAATCTATGTCTACAGGTTTCATGTCATAGGAATAAGAATCATTTTCATCTAATCCTATAATTGCATTCATAACTATTATGTTATCTATCACAAATTTTGTCATTGGTCCTGCAGTATCCAATGTAGAAGAAATTGGCACAATTCCAGATCTACTGACAGAACCTATCGTAGGCTTCATTCCAACAAGAGAATTTGAAGATGAAGGCGATAATATTGATCCTGAAGTTTCAGATCCAATAGAAACTGAACTTAGATTTGATGCTGTTGCTACACCACTCCCTGAGCTCGAACCACCAGTGTCAATTTTTTTTCTTCCGTATGGATTTAATGTTTGACCTCCCATTGCACTATATCCGTTAGGACATCCTAAACAAAAATAATTAGCCCATTCGCTGAGGTTAGATTTTCCTAAAATTATTGCACCCGAATTTTCTAATTTTTCTACTATGTGAGCATCTTGTGTAAAATTATCTTTTAAACTGTAAGCTCCAGCAGTAGTTGCCAGTCCTTCAAATCCAACATTATCTTTCAAAAGAATAGGAATTCCATAAATAGAATTCATATTAACATTAAGATTTTTATCTCTTAACTTGGCTTCACTGAGAGCATTTTTATTAATTGAGATAATTGAATTTAAATATTTTTCTTTGTCAAATTCAATTAGATAAATTCTGGATAAATAAAAAAGAGTAAGTTCATAATATGAAAATTTTCNCTTAGAAATACTGATTTGAATTTCTGGTATTGATTTTTCAATTATCAGGTNTTTAATTTCATCATATCTAGTTTTAAGAAATATTGAAATTTCATTCTCATATCCATTTANAAGATCGTTTTTATTGTTTGAAATGCTTTGAATTCTTTTATATCTAAGTCTTTGATTTTCATTTTCTGAATTCTCAATGANNTCTGAGGATTGATCATAGTTTATCCATTTTTTTAAATCATTTTGACTGCACGATATAATAGAAAGTAGTAGAACCAGTAATATTATTTTTTTCATAGTATTCTATTAAAAATTTCTTCCATTTTCATTCCTCTTGANCCCTTGATTAGGATATTAGTTTCATTAATNTGATTGTTATTTTCAAAAAAATCANCTTTGTTTTTATAAAAGTAATTTGATGAATTATTATTTTTTAGNCTGTAAAAAATNTNACCAATAAAAATACATTTATCAATCTTTTTTGAATTACAGAGCTTTATAACTTTTTCATGTTCTTTTTCCTCATGTTTTCCAAGCTCATACATATCTCCTAATATCACCATTTTATTTCCATCAATTTTTTCAAATGATTCTATGGCTGATTTCATACTTGTAGGGTTNGCGTTATATGCATCAAGAATAATTTTTTTATTGTTTTTNTCAATAAATTCAGATCTATTAATACTAAGATTAAANTTTTTTAATTTTTTAGAGATATCATTAATATCAATTTTAAAATTTAAACCGATNGAAATTGCTGCACACAAATTGGAAAAGTTATAATCTCCATAAAGATTAGTATTTACAGTAATTCCATTGTATTTAANACTTACATAGTTTTTTGAAATATTTACAAAATGATAATTTGAATTATNATTGTTGCCAAANGANATNGNATTNTTATTTAAGAATTTTTTTTGCTCTATATCGTCATGGTTGATTAGTAATGTTTTGTTGTTTTTAATTAACCAATTATACAATTCAGTTTTNGCTNTAANAACACCATCTAAATCAATAAATCCNTCAAGGTGAGCTTTTCCAAAATTTGTAATATANCCAATATCAGGATGTGTCAAATTAGTGAGGAATTCGATTTCTCCAAAATTACTTGCCCCCATCTCAATAATTGCAATTTCTGTATNNGGCTTTATTTTAAGAAGACTTAATGGAACACCAATGTGGTTGTTTAAATTTCCATCAGTGCANACNGTATTATATTTAATTTCAATTANAGNTTTAAAAAGCTCTTTNGTTGTTGTCTTNCCATTACTTCCNGTTAATGCAATNACTTTTGCAGAAGATTTTAATCTATTAAANTTTGCAAGGTTTTGTAATGATTCAAGAGNGTTTTCTACTTTAATTAAACTATCTTGATTTAAATCAGATTCAAGATCTTTATCNANAACAGCATAACTTGCACCTTTTTTAATTGCTTCNATGGCGTAATCATTACCATCAAAGTTTGGTCCTTTCAATGCAAAAAAAATTGAATTAGGAATNATTTTTCTAGTATCAGTTGATACTAAATAATTACANTNAACNAATAGNTTATGTAATTTACTAACCTCCATTAATTAAAGATAAATTAAANTGAAATGTAAAAATAGAAAGAATTACCTTTTCTTAGGCTTACTAACGTTTCTAGATTCTCCTAAATATGACATAGCGCATCTAAAACCAATAAANTTTGTAGTCATNTATTCAGGTAAAAATCTTCTTTGAGCTGGATCTAAATAATACGATCTATCNAGCCANGAACCNCCCTTGTAAACTCTGGTATCATTACTAATCAATGATGTACTTGTTGAAGAGAAATCTAAATTTTCAGAATTTTCAGGTGANTTATACATATTTTNCTCTTGATCCTCACCCATNGCAAAGAACCTTGAAGATTCNGCATCACCATCTCTAAANTCTCTNTTATCAGAAGCACTGTAATTAGTTCGTAATAAATCAAGNGAGTCTAATGATACTTCAACNAGATCTCCAGGNAGATTTTTAATTANAANTCTTCCATTAGGNANAATTTCATATTGCTCAGAAAAATTTTCTCTNGTTACNGTTGTTACTCTTCCATCNTCATCAATGAGTGGTTTTGAGTACAAATTNCCACGATAGTAGTTAAAGTCATTGGCTTCATCGTCAATTATTGGTCTATATACATCCGCTACCCATTCAGCTACATTTCCAGCCATTCCAAATAANCCAAAGCTATTTGGAGGATATGATCTAACGGAGGANGTTATTCCTGACCCAGTTTCAGACCANCCAGCAATTCCACCATAATCTCCTTTACCTAATTTATAATTAGCCAATTGATCNCCTANTGTTTTTTTCTTTTGAGATCTAGTNTANTCNCCCTCCCANGGAAANTTNTTCTTTCCTCTNTANACATTTCCAGCTCTTAATTCATTTAGTCCGAGTGCAGCATATTCCCACTCAGTTTCTGTAGGTAATCTATATTCAGGTAGTATNAGNCCTTCCTCAATAGAGGAGTAAATAGTATCATTTTCAGCGACTGACTTATCACCAATTACTGATGATATCTTACCATCNTATGTACTATTTGGATCAATTAAATATGTTTTTGTATTGAANGATAATTTAGAATTAGGATTCAGAACTGAATCGCGATTCAAATATCCTTTTTCAGCTAAAATTCTTTCATTAACTCTNTGTGTTCTCCACTTGGCAAAATTNTTTGCTTGATGCCAACTNACTCCAACAACTGGATGATTTTGGAATGCAGGNTGACGTAAATAGTTATTAACCATATCCTCATTGAAACCTANAGGNTTTCTCCAAACTAATGTATCNGGAAGTGCAGCTAAATAAATTTTATTAAGTTCTTGATCTTTNCCATACATTCTNTTTAACCAATCCAAATANTCTAAGTACATAATATTNGTAACTTCNGTTTCATCCATAAAAAATGACCTTACATACTGTTGAGANGGTGTGTTNTTCCAATCGTGCATNACATTNTCTTTNGCATTACCTTTAACAAAAGTACCTCCCTGNATNAAAATCATNCCAGGAGCTGTNTGCTGACCCTTGAACTTNGTATTAAATTTAAAACCTCCNTCNGCTGAGTTTATTTTCCAACCTGTTGCTTGAGATATATTTTTTCCTGATTTATANTTNTTTCTATTACANCCNANNGATAAAGTCAGGATTGAACACAGTAAAATAATNTATGATTTTTTCATNAATCGTTTGTAAATATATAAAGTTTACTCATATATACATAATAGACTATGTTTAAAGNANATGGTTTATTTNTTAANTTAATAACAATAACTNTACCTTGNTTTAAATTATTTGATAATTTTATNCCATATGAAAAAACTTTTATTTTCAATAGTTATTTTATTTTCATTAAATATTTNTTCNCAAAAAGAAAGNAGAGTNATNACTACNGCTGTCCCTTTTTTATTAATATCATCTGATGCCAGAGCATCTGGTGTTGGAGAGCAAGGTGTTGCAACTTCATTTGATAATTTTTCTCAGCATTGGAACCCCTCAAAATATGTTTTTNCAGAAAATTCCTCAGGTTTTGGNTTTAGCTATACNCCNTACTTAAGTAAGATTGTAAATGATGTTTTTCTNGGTAANTTAACTTATTTNAGAAAAAATTCTGAAAGATCTGCATGGAGTTTTAGTTTAAANTACTTTAGTCTTGGTGAAATTGATATTTTACAGAACCCNTTAGANATTCCAGTTATTGAAAGTCCTAANGAATTNACTNTAGANGCAGCTTACTCTCTAAAACTTAATGATAATTTTGGNTTGGGTGTTGCTGGTCGATTTTTATTGTCAGATGTCAAANTACAATCATTTGATTCTGAGTCTCAAGCNTCTACCAGTGTNGCTGTAGATATATCTGGTTTTTTCAAATCAGATGTTATTTCATTAGGNAGAAATGATGGAATACTTAGAGCTGGTTTTAATATTTCTAACCTTGGTCCCAAAATGAAATANTCTGATTTAGGACAAGAAAACTTTATTCCNTCAAATTTAAGAATCGGATCTGGTTTNGAATTTTTATATGATAGCAATAATAGTCTTTCAATCACTATTGAGGTTAATAAATTNCTAGTACCAACCCCGAATGTCCCNATTTATGATTCATCAAATTCAGAAATAATTGCATACAAACAATCTGATATTGGTTTTTTAAGTGGNATATTCAAATCATTTAATGATGCACCTGATGGTTTTTCCGAAGAANTAAAAGAATTAACTTANAGNNTGGGTCTTGAGTATTCTTTTAATAAGTCTTTCTTTTTAAGAACAGGTTATTTCAGTGAACATGAGNTNAAAGGATCAAGAAAATTNATCACTTTAGGTACAGGTTTTTCAACAAATTCAAATTTAACTTTTGATCTTTCATATNTAATNTCAACNTCTGAAATAATTAGNCCACTTGAGAACACNCTAAGATTTTCNNTNTCATANAATTTATTCTAAAATCNAGNNTAAAAAAACATNATTTCAATTAAGAATAAAGTAATAATTAAATTATCTTTGCACAATATTATATGAGACCAGTAACGAAAGAAACTTATCTAAATTGGTACGAAGAAATGCTTTTCTGGAGAAAGTTNGANGANAAGCTTGCAGCNGTNTANATTCAACAAAAAGTTAGAGGNTTCTTACANCTNTACAANGGTCAAGAAGCTGTNTTAGCAGGTGCTCTTCATGCTATGGATACAGANAAAGANAGAATGATTACAGCATATNGNAACCATGTNATGCCTATAGGTTTAGGAGTNGATCCAAAAAAAGTTATGGCAGANTTATATGGNAAAAGTACNGGTACATCCAATGGNTTGGGNGGNTCAATGCANATTTTTTCAAAAGAACACCGATTNCATGGTGGNCATGGAATTGTTGGNGGTCAGATNCCTTTAGGAGCNGGTATGGCCTTTGGAGATAAGTATCANGGGNGTGANGCTGTTACNCTNTGCTTTATGGGTGANGGTGCNGTNAGNCAAGGTTCTTTNCANGAAACATTAAATTTAGCNATGTTATGGAGTTTACCNGTTGTNTTTGTTGTTGAAAACAATGGATATGCAATGGGAACNTCTGTTAAAAGAACNTCTAATCATACNGATATNTGGAAACTTGGTTTAGGTTATGAAATGCCATGTGGTCCTGTAGATGGAATGAATCCTGTNAAAGTTGCTGAAGCTNTNAATGAAGCTATTTCNANAGCNAGATCTGGTAATGGACCAAGNTTATTGGAAATGAAAACNTANAGATANAGAGGTCATTCAATGTCTGATGCTCAAAAATANAGAACAAAAGAAGAAGTTAATGAGTATAGAAAAATNGATCCNATAACTCAAGTNAAAGATGCNATAATTCATAATAATTATGCNAGNGAAGANGATATNAAGGNAATAGATGATAGAGTAAAAGCTATGGTTGCTGAATGTCAAAANTTTGCTGAAGAATCTCCATTNCCTGAAATTAATGTCATGTATGATGCTGTTTATGAACAAAAAGATTATCCATTTTTAAAACACAAACTTTAAATGGCTGAAGTAATNAAAATGCCTAGATTAAGTGACACNATGGAAGAGGGTGTTGTNGCNNCTTGGTTAAAAAAAGTTGGTGANAAGGTTAGTGANGGTGAAATTCTTGCTGAAATNGAAACTGANAAAGCNACAATGGAATTTGAATCTTTCTATGATGGTACNTTANTACANATAGAAATTCAAGAAGGAGTTCCTGCTTCAGTTGATTCATTGTTNTGTATTATTGGAGANGANGGAGAAGATATATCTCAANANCTNNNNTCATCTGNTNAAGNTCNNCAAANATCNAATGATANNAATCAANTAGANNTAGTTGATCAAATTAANGAACAAGAAAATAGTCAAAACGAAGTAATATTAAATTCTGAATCTGAAAATGAAAATATTTCAGAAATTCAAAATGAAGATGGATCAATTGATTATATCACTATGCCAAGACTTAGCGATACTATGGAGGAAGGAACGATTTCAGCTTGGTTAAAAAAAGTTGGTGATAAGGTTAGTGAGGGTGAAATTCTTGCTGAAATAGAAACTGATAAAGCGACAATGGAATTTGAATCTTTCTATGAAGGTGTATTAAGCCATATTGCAGTTCAAGAAGGTCAAACAGTCAAAGTAGATGAATTGATTGCAATTATTTCTGAAAGTGAAATAGACGTTGATAATGCTCTTAAAAATTATAAAAGTTCTGGGTCGACACCATTGCCTAAAACTGAAAACTTAATTGATGATAGTGTTTCATCTGATAATTCACCAGAAATTAAGGATACAACTGAAATTGAAAAAATGAATTCTGATCAGAGGATTTTTGCCTCTCCTTTGGCAAAGAAAATTGCTAAGGAAAAAAATATTGATTTATCTTCAATTGTTGGAACAGGAGAAAATGGAAGGATAGTTAAAGAAGATTTAGAGAATATTGAGGCTCCAAAAATTAGTCTAAGCTCTGAAATTTCCTCACCACCGGTTGATATTTCTAATAAGAAACCAGTTTTTTCTGGTGACGAAGAATTTACAGAAGTTCAAAATTCATCAATGAGAAAGGCAATCGCTAAAAATTTGAGTCAATCAAAGTTTTCTGCTCCTCATTATTATTTATCTGTTGAATTTAATATGGACAATGCAATTGCTTTCAGAGAACAATATAATTCTATTCCAGATACTAAAATTTCCTTCAACGACATAGTTGTTAAAGCATGCGCTATTGCACTTAAAGCTCATCCTCAAGTCAATTCTCAGTGGTATGATGATAAGATAAGATTGAATAACTATGTTAATATTGGTGTTGCAGTTGGAATCGAAGATGGATTAGTGGTGCCAGTAATAAAAAATGCTGATTTAGAATCTCTTCATTCAATAAATAGTATGGTCAGAGATTATGCTGTGAGAGCAAAATCAAAAAAGTTGAGACCTGATGAA
>NZZF01000044.1 GCA_002702385.1 Flavobacteriaceae bacterium
CTTTGATTGCAGGAGCTGGTACGCTTACATCAATTCTGACATTAAGAGCTGAGTATGATTTATTGAATATAATAGTTGCTATTATAGTTAATATGATTGTAGTCTATATGGTGCTAAAAAGTTCAGGTTTTTTAGAAAAATTTTTAGGCAACTCTGGTCTAAATGTTTTAAGAAAAATATTTGGAGTTGTTTTAATGGCTATTGCCGTAAAAATATTTTCTGCAAATATTCAGAATTTATTTTAATCAATTAATCTTGCAGACAAATCAGGGTCTTCCATATCCTTGTCAAGAGGATACATAGGTCTCTTAATATTTTGATAACCTAACCTTTCAAGATCTTGATCTACACCACCAGGTGTTAAAGCCATCACCCAATCTCCTCTAATATCATATAATTCAGGAACTAAATATCCTATTTTTACAACTAGCAAATCTGATGATGCAGGATTTAGCTCCAGATTGGTAAAATCAGAAATATAATGATAGGGCTTTCTTTTGTAGGTTACTATAACATAAACATTGTTTACTTTAATAACAGCTTCAAGTTCTGCATTTCTATCACCTCGCTTTAAAGAATGAACAATTCCTTTGATTTTTAATGAAGGGGAATATCTATTATCAACCATAGCTCCAGCCATTCCCTCAACATAATTTCCAACTCCGGCTTCAAAAGCATTTACAATTAGATCTGGACCAGGAATAGAAGCGTATATAAGTTCGGGACTATTACTTCTTTTAAACTCGTCCATATTTAATATTTTATCTAGTGTCCAGGTTACATCTCCAGCACCACCAGCTGTGGGGTTGTCACCCATATCACTAATTATAAATGGCTTTTTGTCTTCTCTAATTTTAAGATAATTAAAAGCTTTACTAAATGCATCATCAATATCAGTTGTTGGAGCAACAAATTCAAAATCATGTCTGAAATTCCAAAAATCTCTAGCTAATTCTTCGGCGCTTTCAACTACTTGTTTTTTATTATCTCCATATGTCATTACAACAGCATGATTTCTTGGAGCATCTCCCCAAGCATAACCAACCCAAATGGCAGCATCAATTACTCCTTTTTTTTCTGTCATTGGAGCTACTTTGCTATATAATGTCTTTCCAGGGTCAACCCTAGTACTTGTTTTTTCGCCAGGTAATAATATTGGTACGGGGATCCAAGCTTTATATTTAGGTTTTCCTTTTCCTGATTGTAATCTATCAATTAAGTTGTCTAAGGCTCTCTGTTTAGATTCCATAGCATCTTCGTGAGGAGCCATTCTATAACAAGTAATTAAATCAGAATGTTTAGCTAATACTTCAGAAACATTTCCATGTGAATCCATTGAAGTTGAAATTAGAGTTTTAGGACCAACAACTTTACGAATTCTTTCAATAAAATCTCCTTCAGGATCTTCCATGTCTTCAACATTCATAGCTCCATGAATATCAAAAAATAAACCGTCTAAAGGAAGAGTTTGCTTTGTCATCTCAATAATTTGAATTACCATAGACTCATATGCTTCTTTAGTTACAACACCACCAGGTAAAGCTCTGGCACGCATTGTAGGAAACCAATCCGCTTTCTCAATATATGATTGGTCAAAAAAACTATAACTAGTAAAAATCTCACCACTTAATCTTATATTAAAGTCTCTCTCAGTTGTTTTCGCTGGGGAAAAAGTACTGGATTCAATGGCTATTCCAGCTATACCAATTCTAGGTTTTTCAATTCCATTATTACATGAAATCAATAATATTGATATAATCAAGTAGTATAATTTTTTCATAATTAAAAGTTTATTTATAAATCATAATATTTTTAAAATTAAAGAATTTTGTTATTTTATTAATGTGGAGTCAAACTTATTATTATCAAGAACTTTTATGATACTTGGAGGTATGTTAGTTCTTACAACATTTACTGCTAGAATTAATAAAGCTTTTGAAACATCTTTAGAAACATTTATAACTGTTGGAGGAAGTTTTATAATGCTGCTTTTAATCATGTTTAATGCCGATACTTACCCAATGAATATTATTTTTGTTGGAATTTTTTCTTTATTCATGGGTTGGTCACTAGGACCAACAATTGCATACATTGGAGAAAATTTTAAGTTTAGAAAATATTTAAAATCAAAACAGGTTGTTTCCAAATCTGTTGCAAAAGTTGAAAAATCTAATATCGAAAAATTTTTTGGTGCAAAAGAAGAGAAACATACAGTTTATTATTTTAAACATTCACCTGAAAAAATTTTTGAAAGAGAATCAGATGAATTTAGAAAATTAATAGATGATTTTGAAAAAAATATTCTTCCACATGACAGATATAATCAAGAGTGGCAAAATATTGTTTTTCAAGCTTTAATTGGTACAACCCTAGCAGTTTTATTGACTGCTCTAATTAATATTTCATTTGATTATGATTTTGGTTTTTTAGGGCCTGTTTTATTTATATGTCTTTTTGCATTAATTATTATGGAATTTCTCAATGCTTTTTACTTTAAATCTAAAAGAAGAAGATTGTTACAGGCTTATGCAGGAGTCATTATTTTCACTTTTTATTTAATTTATGATTTTAATAGATTGGAAAAGGCAATTGCTGCTGGTGATACATCTTGGTCAACTGCAATTGATATAGCTGTAAACTTATATCTTGATATTATAAATTTATTTATAGATCTTCTAACAATTTTAGCTGAGTCAGAATAGCTTTTGTTCTAAACCAATAAGAAATGCATATTCCATTGCAATTTCTTTAAGTGCATTAAATCTTCCTGATGCACCTCCATGACCAGTATCCATATTTGTATGAAGTAAGAGATAATTTTTTGATTTATTATAGTCTCTAAGTTTTGCTATCCATTTTGCTGGTTCCCAATACTGTACTTGAGAATCATGAAGTCCAGTTGTAATAAGAAGATTTGGATAATTAAGATTTGATATGTTATCATATGGTGAGTAAGATAGCATATAGTTATAATATTCTAAATCATTTGGATTACCCCACTCATCGTATTCAAGAGTAGTCAATGGAATAGATTCATCGAGCATAGTTGTCATAACATCTACAAATGGTACAGCTGCAATAACTCCATTAAATAATTCAGGTTCCATATTGATTACAGCTCCCATTAATAAGCCACCTGCTGAGCCCCCCATTGCATAAAGATGTCTACTAGATGTATATTGTTCACTTATTAAATATTTTGCTGAGGATATAAAATCCAAAAATGTATTTTTCTTTTTTAATAATTTACCATTCTCATACCAATTTCTTCCCAAATATTCACTTCCTCTGACATGAGCTATTGCAAATACAAATCCTCTGTCTAATAAACTTAATCTTGTTGATGAAAAATAGGGATCAATGGTTATTCCATATGAGCCATATCCATATAATAGAAGAGGAGTGTTTTCACCATAAATAGTCTCTTTTCTTTTTACTATTGAAATGGGAATTTTTGTACCATCATGAGAATTAGCCCATACTCGTTTGGATTCATAATTACTTGATTTAAAATTTTCATCAACTACTTCTTGAATTTTTAAAATATTCTTTGATTTTTTAGACATATCAAACTCAATTATAGAAGAAGGATTAGTTAAAGATGTAAAGTTATACCTAAGTTGTTTTGAATTAAAATCTAGATTTATACCCAATGAGGCATTATATGTTTCACCCTCAAAAGGAAGATAGAATTCATCGTTTGTTTTCCATTTTTTAATTCTAAATTTCATCAATCCTTTTTCTCTTTCAACAATTACGAAATATTCATCAAATAGTTCAATATCTTCAATTAAAATTTCCTTTCTGTGCGGTATAATCTCTTCCCAACTGGATATTGAAGTGTCTTTAACTGAACAACGCATTACCCTAAAGTTTTTAGAATTTTCAGAATTTGTTAAGATGTAAAAATTATTATCAAAATGATTTATACTATACTCATGGTTTTTTTCTCTTTTTGTAAATAGTTGGAATTCTTCATTTGGAGTATTTGCATTAAGAAATCTCATTTCTGAAGTTAAGGTGCTTCTAGATGCAATAATTAAATATTCTTGTGTCTTGGTTTTATAAATTCCAGTGCTAAACTGCTCATCTTTTTCTTCAAATATTAATTTATCATTTTTAACATCTGAATTCAATTGATGTCTATAAATTTTATTTACTCTCAGAGTTTTATCTTCTTTTTTTGAATAAAAAATTGTTTTATTATCATTTGCCCAAGTAATAGAGCCAGTAGTATTTTTTATAGTCTCTTTAAAGTGTTTTTTTGTTTTTAAGTCAAAAAATTTAATTGAATATAATCTTCGAGAAAGTGTATCAAAACTATACGCTAATATCCTATTATTAGGACTAACACTAATACTTCCAACATTGTAGTATGCATGCTTTGATGCCAATTTATTTACATCAAGCAATATTTCTTCATCATTATTTAAGCTTTTATGTTTTCTAGTATAAATTGGATAGTCTTTTCCTTTTTCAAATCTTTTTATATACCAATATTCATTAAAAAAATATGGAACAGACATGTCATCTTCTTTTATTCTTGATTTCATTTCATCAAATAAAATCTCTTGCAAATCTTCAGTATTTTTCAATGTTTTTTGAGTAAAATTATTTTCATCATTTAAATAGTTAATGACATTTGTGTCATTTTTATCATTTAGCCAATAGTAATTATCTATTCTAATATCATCATGAACTATTAACTCTTTTTTAATTTTTTTTGCTGAAGGAGTATTATCATTCATGTTACAGGAAATAAAGAAAGTTAAGATCAGAATTATTGAAATATGACGTATCATTCATCTATATTTTTGCTAATTTATATCAAAATGTTCATTATTAAAATCTTATATAAACTTTGATTTATTAATTTATATTTGTTTTTTTGCTGATTAAGAAAAAATAAATGAGACTAATTTTAAAAAATTCAGATGTTTTTGGTGCTACATCCTCAACTTTGTGTCTGATACATTGTATTGTAACTCCATTACTTTTTTTCGTTCCATTTTGGTGGACAGGTATTAATTTTATTTTTATTATTGTTTCTTTTTTTGCTGTATACGGCTCAGTAAAAAATACATCTAGAAAAATAATGAAACCATTACTTTGGTTTGGTTTTGTTTTTCTTTCTTCTTTAATTCTTAATGAAGAACTAGGTTTTTTTCACTTACCTGAATTTGTAACTTACATTGCAGCATCAAATCTTGCATTTTTACATATATATAACCTGAATTACTGTCAGTGTGAAGATGATGAATGTTGTTCACAAAAAAGTAAGATTTAAGAATAAATTTTTTTTGCTAGCCTGAATGTATTGCAATGGGCATCAATAATATCTTCAATATTTTTAGAGTATCCACCACCCATACTTATCTGTAAAGGGATATCAAAGGTTTTACATATATTTAATATTATACTATCTCTCTTTTTACAACCCTCAATACTTAAGTCCAGTCTACCTAATTTATCTGTTTTTAGTATATCAACTCCAGATAAATAAAATATAAAATCAGGATTTAAAATTTTTATCAAATTAGGGATAATATCTTCAAGCTTTGTTAAATATTCAACATCTTCAGTACCATCATCAAATTCAACATCTAAATCACTTTTTTCTTTCTTAAATGGATAATTTTTCTTTCCATGAAATGATAATGTAAAAACATTCGTTTCATTTCTAAAAATAGAAGCAGTTCCATTTCCTTGATGAACATCGAGGTCAATAATTAATATTTTTTTTGCTAAATTTTTATTCAATAAATAATTAGCTGCAATTGCTTGATCATTTAACATGCAAAACCCTTCACCTTTTTCATTAAATGCGTGATGAGTTCCACCAGCAATATTCATAGAAATCCCATTTTTAATTGAAAAATTGGCACACTCAATTGTTCCCTGAGCTATTTTTTTTTCTCTTTCAATCAAAAGTTTACTCATTGGAAAACCTATTGGACGAATTTCTTTTTTTGTCAATGATTGAGTAACTAATTTGTCATAATAATCATTACTATGAGTTAATAAAACATCTTCTTTATTTAAAAATCCAGGTTCAAAAAAGTTTTCTAATGAAAGTGTTTTTTCAGCTATTAGTTTTTTTGGAATTAAATCATATTTTTCCATCGGAAATCTATGATTTTCTGGAAGGGGATGATTATATATTTTACTGTAAGCAACCTTTAGCATAGATANTTATCTTCACAACAATTTTCATGCATATTTTTAAAAACTTNAAANAAAAATTAAACTAATAATNAATAGAANGGAAAANATAAAATTAAAAATNCCGAAAAATTCAATTTTGTATTCTNTTACCAATANNAGAAATAATANAATTGAGCTTAATGNAAATTGAAGAAAAAATGAAGGAAGTATTAATAGTTCCCAAAAAACACCAAANAAGACAGATTTAATTTCAAATTGTGAAAGTAAAAATGCTAATGAAATAAAACATGCATTAGTAATGATGAGTATTTTAAAAATTTTTTTCAAGCAGTCAAATATATGTAAATTAGATATATGAAAATTGTAATAGTATTGATACTAACAAATCTATTTATACTTCTTGTCATGCGCTCATTAAATGAAAATAATGCCAAATACCTACTCGCTGGTTACAATACTATGTCAAAAGAGGAAAGAGAAAATTTCAAAATAAAGGAGTATTTAATTTATTTAAAAAAATTTTGGAATAAACTTCTTTTGTATAATTCGTTACTAACAATTTCTAGTTATTTCTTTCTTGATGAGTTAGGTGTTGTAATAGTTTATTCAATATCTCTTATGCTACCTCTTCCAATTTTCATATATCAGTCAAATAAAAATTTTAAAAAATGATTATAAAGGATTTAGATGACAGGGAATATAAAATTCCTAATCTTGAAGAGTTTAAAAATCATATTAAAAAATATCACACTGTTAACGGGAAACCTGATGGCAGTTTACACGAAGAGAATGGTTACTATTTTAGAGTCGATTATAATTTTTATAAAGAACTATTTGGTTGAAAATAAATGTTATTTTCAATAGAATACCATAATAAAATAGCTGCAATAGTTCTGTATGGCTTCCACTTTTCACTTATTGATTTTAATGAATTCAAATCATCAATACAATAGTTTTTTTTCATACTATTAACAAGAGCTAAATCTCCAAATGAAAATATATCTTTTCTTAAACAAACAAACATTAAGAACATCTCACAAGTCCACTTACCAATCCCTTTAATTGAAATTAATGATTTGGTTATTTCATCATTTGACATTTCATTAATATTTATTTTATTATCCCTAAAAAAAATTAATACATTCTTAATGTATTCAACTTTTCTAAATGACAATCCTATACTTTGGATCTTGTCATTAGGGATTTTCAAGATTTCAGAATTAGATTTTCCATCAATTAAATTGAAAAATTTTTTCTTAATACTTATGGCTGCTTTAAAGCTGATTTGTTGCTCAATGATAAGATTACAAATTGAAATTGCATAATTTGAATTATATCTATCATTTGGATTTATTTTATCACCAAATGAATTAATAAAAAATTCCATGACTTTATCATTAGACAAATGCTTAAATGCATCATTTATAACCTTTTCATTATCAATTAATTCTAGCATTTAGATAAACTTATTTACTATATTTAAGCAGTTCAGAAATAACTAACAACTAACAACTAACAAATTCTGTGCTTAATTAACCTATGAGAACAAACTACTCTGACAATTTTTTTAATGTAAGTTCTGAATATGGTTTTTTACCACAAAACAGACCAATTACGTCTTTACCAAAAAGATATTCAGAATTACAAAATATTTTAGATAGAATGCCTGTTGAATTACCTGATGGTAATCCTGGAATTCTGGCTATTCCTAATAAAATTGAAAAGGTGGTAGAAAATCTACCAAATTATTTTGAATTAGTTAAAAAGGAAGATGATATTATGATAATTCAAGGTTTGTTTAGAGGATATTGTTTTTTATCATCTGCATTTACTTTAGAGTCCTCATACCAAGAGTTTGTTAAATCAAAAAAATATGGAAAAGCAAGAAATTTTCTTCCTCAACAAATTGCACAGCCTTTTGTTTATGTCGCAGAAAAATTAGATGTATATCCATGGTTAGAGTATCATTACGCATACTCCTTAGGTAATTTTAAAGTTTTAGATGAGTCTGATAATTTTCATTGGTCAAATCTTGATCAATGTGTTAAGTTTTCTGGAAAGAAGGATGAAACTGGTTTTATAATGAATCATGTAGATATTAATCAACATTCCCCAACATTAGTGGAATCTGTAATGGAGGCATTAATATCAATAGAAAAAAGAGATGATGAATCTTTAAATCATTGGCTTGAGAAAAATTTTAATTCAATGGTAAAGGTAAATGAAAGAAGAAAAGAGATGTGGGTAGCTTCTAGGTGGAAACACTACAATGATTTTAGAATATTTATAATGGGGATAAAGGGCAATGAAGAAATCTTTGGAGATGGGTTAATTTACCAGGGAGTTTCGGATGAACCTAGACAATACAGAGGACAAACTGGAGCTCAGGACAACATAATTCCAATGGAAGATATTTTTACAGGTGTTATAAATTTTTATCCAAAAAATCAATTGACAAAATATCTTATGGACTTGAGGACATACAGACCAAAGTGTATTCAATATTTTTTTAATGACTTAAGAGATGAAATTGAAAAAATAGAAGGAAAATCCTTATTCAATTATTTAGTTAAATCAAAAAATTCTGATGGACTTTGTTTCTTATTGGCCATAGTTGAAGAAATATATAAGTTTAGAAATGGTCACTGGCAATTTGTACAAAAATATATTATGGCTAATACAAAATATGCAAAGGCTACCGGCGGAACTCCAATAATAAGCTGGATACCTAATCAAATTAAAGCTGTTTTAGAATTTATTAAAATAATTATCGAAAATATTTCTCAAATTGGTGAGATAAAAAATGATTTAGCTAAACAAATATTCAACTCATCAAATCAAACTATTAATTCTAAAATTAATCTTCTAGATAAACAACTAATCATAGTACAAGATCAAGATTATAACCCTGGCAAAGTTTTTGAATTGAACCAAAAGTACAATTTACAAGACGCAAATCTTGAAAAAAAATAATCTACCTACAAAAATTTGCCCTAGATGTAATTTGCCATTTAGCTGGAGAAAAAAGTGGGAAAAAAACTGGGAAAATGTCAAGTACTGTAGTAAAAGATGTAGAAAAAGTTAATTCAATTGTTTGGTTTAGAAACGACTTAAGAGCTGTTGATCATTCTGGTCTTTCACATGCAATAGATAATTCTAAAAATGTTATTGGAGTTTATTGTTTTAACCCTCATCAATTTAAATTAAACAATTTAGGATTTCCAAAAACTGATTCTTTTAGAGCTAATTTTTTAATTGAATCAGTTAAGTGTTTAAAAGAGGAATTAAAAAAAATAAATATTTCTTTAATAATTGGTGTTGACAAACCTGAGAGCTTAATTTCCAGTATAATTTTAAAAAAAAATATTGGAAGAGTGTATCTTCAAGATGAATGGACTGAAGAAGAAATTAAAGAAGAAGATTTTTTAAAGAAAATAGACATTGATATATTTAAGTTTAACGATCAATTTTTATATCATCCACAAGATGTAGATATAAATAATATTTCAAATGTTTTTACCAATTTTCGCAAGTATTGTGAAAAAAAATTACATGTAAGACAATCTTTTGTACTAAATACTAAAATGAATGAGGATAACCTAATTGAAGACGAATTTTTATTACCAACTCTAAAAGATTTAGGATTAAACAATTTTAATTTTGATCATCGTTCAGCATTTCCATTTAAAGGAGGATACAAACAAGGTTTAGATCGATTAAATTATTACTTATGGGAATCTAAAAAAGTAAGTTTTTATAAAAAAACTCGAAATGGATTAATTGGTAAAGATTATAGTTCAAAGCTGTCTTCATGGCTTTCAAATGGATCATTATCACCAAGAATGATCTATCATTCAATAAAAGATTATGAAAAAAAAATACAAAAGAATCAATCAACATATTGGATGATTTTTGAATTAATATGGAGAGATTTTTTTAAGTATATATCTATTATAAATGGTAATAAAATATTTAAAGTTGGAGGAATACTTGATAAAAATTATATATGGATTCATGAGACAAAATTATTTGAAAAATGGATAAATGGAAAAACTCCTGAACCATTTGTAAATGCTAATATGCTTGAATTAAAATATACTGGATGGATGAGTAATAGAGGAAGACAAAATGTTGCTAGTTATCTTTCAAAAGAAAATAACATTGACTGGAGATGGGGAGCTAAGTATTTTGAATCTAAGCTTATTGATTATGATGTTCATAGCAATTATGGAAATTGGATGTATGTTTCAGGTGTGGGTAATGACCCAAGAGACAGAAAATTTAATATTAAATTTCAAGCTGAACGATATGACCCTAATAATAAATTTCAAAATCTTTGGCTTCAAGAAAAGTTATCTTTATTTTAGAAATGAATGGGGTTTCTAAAAACAAGCCATAAAAACAATAAGTTTTTATATTATCTAAAAGGCTATCTTTCCTTTTTTGTCCCTAATACTTTTTATCAGTTTTCATTAGAAAATCTTCTTCAAAAAATAACAGAAAAAGATTTTAATGCAATAAAAGAAAGAGTTAATTATTATAATAAAATTGAAAAAAAAATTCAACCATCAAAAGATTGGAAATATCTATCAGACTTGAAACTGAGTAAAAAAGGAAAAACTTATTTTTTTGATGCATTTTCTACTGCAAGATTTTTTAAAAATTATAAAGCAAACTTTGTGTTTGGAGATGTTAATTTTATCCCAGATAAACCCTCATTTGTAAAGTCACGTCCAATTTCAAATGATAATCAAAATTCAATTATTCTAAAGTTAAATAAAGTCCGACACTTTATTTTTGTAAATGATCATTTACCGGTTGAAAAAAAGAAAAATATTCTTTTTGGTAGAGCAGCTGTTCATCAAAACCATAGAATTGATTTTTATAAAAAATATTTTAATAATAATCTTTGTGATTTAGGTCAAATAAATAAGGGTACTGATCATGATTTTTGGTATAAACCGAAGGTTAATATTGATTATCATTTAAAGCATAAATTCATTTTATGTATTGAAGGAAATGATGTTGCATCAAATTTAAAATGGGTTATGTCATCTAATTCTGTTGCAGTAATGCCCAAACCTAAATATGAGTCTTGGTTTATGGAGGGAAAATTGATTCCAGACTATCATTATATACAAATAAAAGATGATTATTCAGATATGGAGGAAAAAATCAATTATTATATAAAAAATACTGATAAGCTTAAGATCATCTCTAAAAATGCTAATGAGTATATATCTCAATTTAAAGACAAAGAGTCTGAAAAAATTATTTCAATTCTTGTAATGGAAAAGTTTTTTAGTTTGACAAATCAAAAAAAATCATCAATTAACTTTTTTTCCTAGAATTAAGAAAACTGGAAAGTGATCACTATAACCTCCAAGCCAAACATTATAGAAACTTTTATAAGGATAACCTTCATAATTTCCATCTGGTGTGATTAAATACTTTTCATTGTAAATACCAGCTTTTATAAATGATAATGAAGTATCGGTAACCAATGGCTCTGTCATCAATAATTGATCAAGCATGTTCCAGTTACCTCTATATTTAAGAGTTCCATAACCTTTTCTGTGTAAGATTTCAAAAGGATTAAAAATTTGACCTTCAACTAACTTGTTTTTTTTGGTACTTGTATTCAATGTCATTTTTATACTCTTATCTTTAGGATCATCATTGAAATCTCCCATGCTAATAACCTTAGCTTTTGGATCTAAACTTTGAATTGAATCTATAATTCTTTTATTTAATTGTCCTGCCTTAATTCTTGCAGGTTCACTTCTCATTTGCCCACCAGATCTACTTGGCCAATGGTTTACAATAAGATATACTTTTTCTCCATCTAAAAACCCTTCTACTAACAATTGGTCTCTTGTAAAATCTCTTTCTCCATTTTGTCTTTTAAGATAAAGAGGATATTTTTTTGCTTTTCTTGGCTTAAACCTTTGTCTATCAAAAAGTAATGCAACATCAATACCTCTTTCATCTGGGGAATCAAAATGAATTATATTATAATTATACTTTTTCATTGATTCACTTTGAACTAAATCGATTAATACTTTTCTGTTCTCAACTTCGCATAAACCAACAATAGCTGGATGACTACCTGTGTATTGAAACCCAATTTCAGGAATTACTCTTGAGATATTTTTAAGCTTCTGTTGATATATCTCTTCTGTCCATGTTCCTTCTTCAAGCCAATTTTGATCCCAAGAGTTTTTGGGGTCATCGATAGCATCAAATAAATTTTCAACATTATAAAATGCGACTGTGCTAAGAATGAATTTATCATCTTGAGAAAAATTTAAAAAGGACAGAAAAATAAAAAGACAACTTAACTTTTTCATTTCGTTGGCTAATATAGTTTTAATGTATCTTTTTTTCTATAGATATTAACAATTGTCAATAAATAATGATATTAGATTATAAAAATTAATTCATTTCTATTTAGAGTTTTGTTAACTTTTATTAGAATTAAAGAAGTTGTATTATCTGTGACAAACTTTATTAAAATTAACGGTCAAAGTATAGACCCCTTAGATTATACAAAAAATATAATTGAAAAACATCCTAATGTTAAAATTCATATTGGTACAGATTCTCAGACACTTAATGATAATACAAGATATATAACAGCTATCGCATACAGATTTAATAAGTCTGGAGTTCATTATATATATACTAAGAACAACTTCCCTAAAATTTTAGATAAATGGGAAAGATTATGGAAAGAAACTGAGTTAAGTATTGAAATTGCCCAAATTTTAAACAATAAAGAGATTAATATAGAAATTGACATGGATTACAATTCAGATGAAAGATATTATTCTAACAAATTAGTTTCAGTTGCAAAAGGTTGGGCAAATTCTTTAGGATTTAAGGTAAATATTAAGCCTTTTAATCAAATTGCTACTTCTGCTGCAGACTATCATTCAAAATAGATCAGTCAAATCTTAATCTTGTAATGTATAGATTTAAATAAGTTATCCCAAAAATTATTTATCTTAAACCTACTTTAAAAAAGTAGGTTTTTTTATGCGTTTATTTTTAGCTTTTTTGTTTTTTGTATTTGTAAATTATTCTCCTTCTCAAGAATTAAATTATGTATTTAAATCTGGGGATTTTGGATATAAATGTTTTAGAATTCCTACTATAATAAAATCTAATTCGGGTTTATTACTTGCTTTTGCTGAGGGTAGAAAAAAT
>NZZF01000045.1 GCA_002702385.1 Flavobacteriaceae bacterium
AAATTTATTCACGTTCATAGAAGCTCCAACGACAAATCTAAAAAACATCCCCTTGTTGTGTTATTACATGGCTATGGAAGTAATGAAAATGATCTATTTTCCTTTCAAAGGTTATTTCCTAAGAACCATACTATTGTTTCATTTAGAGCTCCTCTTAAAGTATTTGAAGGAATGTATGCCTGGTATGAAATCTACTTTGAAAATAATGTTAAATCATTTAACGAGAATACTGCTAAAAATAGTTCTGATGAAATTGTAGATGAGATTAAACTAATTTGTAAACAGTATAATTGTGATATTAATAATATTACTTTAATTGGTTTTAGCCAAGGAGCAATCTTGGGATATTCAATAACAATATCAAATCCTGGTTTAATTAAAAACTTAGTTGCACTTAGTGGATATGTAGAAGAAAAAATAATTGATTTTAAAAATCAAAAAATTAATACATCTATATACATATCTCATGGTGAATCAGATGAAGTTATCCCATATTTAGAGTCAAAACAAACACTTGAAGTTCTTGATAAAAATGGAATTAAATACAATTACAATTCATTTAACCAGGGGCACGGAGTTAATCAAGAAAATTTAATATCATTTTTGGATTGGCTAAAAGGCAAATATTAAAATTCAACTTCTAACATATCGTATGCAATAAAAATATTTTCAGGAAGAATTTTTTGAGTTTCTTCATGTAATCCCATATCAGGCGCAATATGTGTAAAAAATGCTTTCTTAGGATTTAATTTTTTTGTTATCTCAATTGCTTGACTAAGATTAATATGAGAATAATGTTCTTTGTGTCTTAAAGCATTGAGAACTAAAACATCTAAATTATATAGCTTTGATAATTCTTCTTCAGAAATTTCTTTTAGATCAGTAATGTATGCTATATTCTTGTACCTAAACCCAAATACTTGAAGTTTATGATGTAAATAATTAATAGGACTGAAATTAATTCCTTTGACAATAAAATCATTGTTTTCATTTATTACATTAGAAAAAACATGAGGAGAACCAGTGTATCCGCCAGATTCATCAAAAAGATAATCAAATCTTCGCTCCAAATTATTTATAACTCTTTGATGAGCAAAAATTGGAATCTTTCCATGTCTAAATGAAATTGGCCTAACATCATCTAATCCAGCTGTATGGTCTGAATGTTCATGAGTAATTAATATTGCATCAATTCTAGATATGTTGGACTTCAGCATTTGCTCTCTAAAATCAGGACTACAATCAATTAATATATTTTTATCATCTATCTGTAAAACAACTGATGATCTCATTCTTTTATCTTTAAAATCAGAGCTTTTGCACACAGGCTTATCAATACCTATTGTTGGGATACCTGTGCTAGTACCGGTGCCTAAAAAAATTAATTTCATTAATTAATCAAATTTAATTTTTTCTATCACTTAATCTATAATACTTTACTAAATTTGTATTAATTACTAACTATGGTAGTTTCCTTAAAAGGCGATAAAGATTTTGAAAATCTTCTTTCTACAAAGGATAAAGCCTTGCGCATAAATCTTAATGAAAACATCTACGGAACATTCTCTGAGATTGGAGCTGGACAAGAAGTAGCTAGACACTTTTTTAGATCAGGGGGAGCATCAGGGACAATTGCTAAAACAATGAGTGCCTATGACAAAGGATTTAGTGATGCTATATATGGAATTGAAGATGATAAAAGATATGTTACTAAATCAAGACTTACTAAAATGCTTAAACATGAAATTAATCTGCTTGAAACTCGTGTAAAGAGAGATTCTAACCCAGATAAAATGTTTTTTTCATTTGCTAATACTGTTGCTACCATTGATTTTGCTAAGAAATTTAAAGGTCATGGTTGGATGGGTATAAGATTTCAAACAGACAGTAATGATGATTATAGTGAAATTCAGATGCATGTGCGTTTTCATTTAATAGATGCTAAGGCTCAGCAAGAAGCTTTGGGTATAATGGGAGTTAATTTAATATATGGAGCATATTATAAACATAATAAACCAAGATCTTTAATAAAATATTTGTATGATCATATTGATCCCCATGCGATTGAAATAGATACCATTAATTTTTCGGGTCCACTTTTTAAAGGTATTGATAATAGACTGTTAAGTTTAGATTTAGTAAAGAATGGAATGACACAAGCTGTAATGTTTGGTCCAGATGGTAACAATATTCTTCCTGCTGCAGTCCTTTATAAAAAAAATATATTAGCAATTAGAGGAAGCTTTAGGCCCGTTACAAAAGTTAATGAGGATATGTATGAAAAGTCATTTAAAATGATTTCTAATGACAAAGATTTTGATCTTAACAAAACGTTATCAATTTTTGAAATTACACTCTCAAATCTTCTCAGTGGAAAATCAGATATTAATGAACAAGATTTTTTAGATAGAGCTGAATTACTGTGTTCATCTGGTAAAACCGTGATGATTACAAACTTTCAAGAATATTATAAACTATCAGATTATTTTTCTAAATATTCTGACAAAAAGACGGTTTTAACAATGGGAGTTGACAATTTAATTAAGGTATTTGATGAAAACTACTATAATACGTTAAGTGGAGGTATTTTAGAAGCTTTTGGGAAATTATTTAAGAAAAATACTGAAGTATATTTATATCCCATGCTTAAGGAAAACAAATTAATTAACAGCACTAACCTTCAAGTCCATGATAATATGAAAAACCTTTACAAGTTTTTCAAAGACAACAATAAAATTATTGACATCGATGATTATGACTCAAGTCTTTTAAATATTTTTTCCTGGGAAGTTCTTGAAGAAATTAAAAAAGGGTCAAATGATTGGGAACATAAGCTTCCCAAAACAATATCAGAATTAATTAAAGAGAAAAAACTTTTTGGTTACCAAGGATAATTTATCCGTTTAAAATCTGATTAGTATGGTCTTTTGTATTTACCTTATCTATAACTCTTTCTAAAATACCGTCATTATCAAAAATAAAAGTCATTCTATAAATACCTTCATATTCTCTGCCATACATTTTTTTAGTTCCCCATACTCCAAATAGTTTTACTACTTTTTGATCAACATCAGCTAATAACGGATATGGAAAGCCAAACTTTGTAGAAAAGTTCTTTTGAGACTTAGGTTTATCACAACTAACTCCAATTATTTGATAATCCAAATCTGTAAGTTTTTGATAATTTTCCGAAAGATTACAAGCTTCAGCAGTGCATCCAGGTGTATTAGCTCTTGGATAAAAGAAAACTATTAGTTTTTTTCCGATTAAATCATTACTGTTTATAATTTCTTCGTTTTCATTAATACATTCAAAGTTTGGTAATTTGTCGCCTACTTTCAGAGTTTTCATAATAAATAAATTTTAGTTGCTAAATTTACAAAATTGAAAAAAACAGATAAAATAAATTTTATAATTAAAACTTTGGAAGATTTTTTTCCAGAAGTTCCAGTACCTCTTGACCATAAAGATCCTTATACATTACTTATTGCAGTATTACTTTCTGCACAAAGCACAGATGCTGGTGTGAATAAAATAACTCCAATTCTTTTTAAAAAAGCTGATAACCCTTATGACATGATTAAATTGAGTGTGGATGAGATTAGAGAAATAATTAGACCAGTTGGATTGTCTCCAATGAAATCGAAAGGAATTTTTGGATTATCTAAAATCCTTATAGAAAAGCATAATGGAAAAGTTCCAAAAAACATTGAAGATCTTGAAAAACTGCCAGCTGTTGGACATAAAACTGCAAGTGTTGTTGTTTCACAAGCTTTTGGTATTCCTGCTTTTCCGGTTGACACTCACATTCATAGACTAATGTTTAGATGGGGCTTATCCAATGGAAAGAGTGTTAAAAAAACCGAAGAAGATGCAAAGAGATTGTTTCCAAAAGAGTTATGGAACAAACTCCACCTCCAAATAATATATTATGCTAGAGCTTTTTCACCGGCTCGAGGATGGAATATTAAAAATGATATTATAACAAAAAGAATTGGAAGAAAGTCTGTTTTAAATAAACTTGATTTTTAATTACAGTTAATTTCATATTCAGTCCAGTTTCTGTCAGTAGGTTGATTTTCAAAGTAATAACACTTTTTTGAGCCATCATTGAAAGTTAAAAATTTATAAAATCCATCAGGGATTGTTGCTCCTGTAGGTAGAACTTGACTTTCATTTGAAAAGTTTAATTCAATACGAACTTTTATTGGACCCATAGATTTTGCTAAATCTCTTACTTCTTCTTCAAGTTCTCTCCANTCNCCTCTNTTTAANTTATCAATTTGAAGAGCACAATTAACATAAGAAAANGTCTGNTCNAAATTTNACCAAGAATCTGTGAATGATCCAGCAGGTGCCATATGACCTTTATCCCATGGATTGTTATANTAGTCACTATCGCTTGATGTCCATATATCTTTAACTAAGTAAAAATCCATATTTNCTCGATCNGCTACTTTTACAAAATCCTTTACTGTATANTCAATCCAATTAGGTTGTTCTTTTAGTTCATTGTATGAAATTTTAAACACATTATTTTCAACCATCACCTCTGATCGTCTCTCATTAGAAACAATATCATTATTATCTTCAGTTTGACAAGAAAAAACAATAATGATGATTAAAAATTTAAGTATGTGTTTCATTAAAATAAAGTAGGGTTATCAATTTTTTTCATATACCCATTTTTTCTAACAACTTTACCGGTTTCATGTTCCTCAATATCAAGACCTAACTTATCTGAAAACCATTGTGCAACCAAATGCCTATGACAAAACTTTGTTTTATTACCATGTGTCATTAAAATAGGCTCATTACCATCCGCAAGTGATATTAAGTGATCAAGAGTAGATTTAGGATTTAACAACTCAAGCTGATTATTATACTGTTCCATAAAAAAAAATTCATCAATTTTATTTTTTTTAAAAAGCTCTTTGAGTTTCCAGTTTGGAGCTAAAGCTTTAAACTCAAATTTTACAAAATCAAAGCCTGAAGGCATTAAAGATATTGATATTACCCCTGGGATTTCAGTTTTTTTTAATTGATTAAAATATCCAGTTTTCATAATTACAAACTATCTATTGTAAAAGTAATTATAAAACAATAAACAAGAGTTGGTTGTTTCAGGTATAGTTTTAACAAAAATAACTTGTTTTGTTAACAAAATTTTAACATATTTGGTAGGATAACTATAAAACATTTTAAATGAAAAAATTAGTAAGACTATTTTCCTTGTTATTTATCATGACTGGGCTTATAGGTTTTGCGCAAGGAACAGTGTCTGGTACAGTTACCGATTCTGATGGATTGCCATTACCTGGAGCTACAGTTGTTGTACAAGGAACGTCGATTGGGGTTACATCTGATTTTGATGGTAACTACTCAATCTCAGCTTCTCAAGGTGATGTACTAGTTTTCAGTTATGTTGGGTATACGAGTCAAACTGTTACAGTTGGATCTTCGTCTACAGTCAATGTATCTCTTGAAAGCAGTACCGCATTAGAAGAAGTTGTCGTAACAGGTATCACCTCGCGTGATAGAAAAAGATTAACATCTGGTTCTGTTGTAGTTGGATCTGAATTAATTGAAGGTGTTGCTGTTTCATCTCCTGATCAGGCTCTTATGGGAAGAGTTGCTGGTTTAAGGATTGTAGGTGTTTCAGGAACTCCAGGTTCACAACAACAAATCAGAATTCGTGGTGAAGGATCTTTAACAGGAAGTAATTCTCCTGCATTTGTAATCGATGGGCAGCTAATTTCAAGTGGTTCAATTAATGGACCAACTGGACTTGACATGGGTGTTCTATCTATGATTAATCCAAATGACATTGAAAGTATTACTGTTCTTAAAGATGCAGCTTCTCTTGCAGCTTATGGTGCTAGAGGTTCTAATGGTGTAATTGTAATTACAACAAAAAAAGGAACTGCTGGTAAAGTAAGCTATACAGTGAACTCATCTTATGGATTTCAAAACTACGCAATGGATGAAAGACCAATGTTAACAGGAAACCAAAGATTAGAATTAGGTGCTGAAACTCTTATGAACTCATATGGTTGGGACAGAGGAAGAGCAACTGATTATGTCCTTAGAGTATTTGCTGGTGCAGCTGCTTGGGACGCTGGTGGAAGAGTTGACGGTAACTGGGATGAATTAGTTAAAGTTGAAGATGCTGTATATCAAAAGTATGATGTATCTGCTTCTGGTGGTTCTGCATCAGACAACTTTAGAATGTCATTATCATACACTGGTCAAGAAGGTACTTCAGTTGGAACTAACTTTGAAAGTGTTACAGGATCTTTAGCTTATACAAAAAAAGCTGGAAGAGTAACACTTCAATCTAGCAACAGAGTAGCTAATTCAATTCAAGAAGGTCAATTTGAAGGTGGTTCGTATTTTGCAGCTCCTCAGATGACAAGAGTATTTATGTCTCCTTGGATTAATCCAAAAAATGCTGATGGATCATGGAATATTAATCCTCCAACAAGTATTTTTAATACTCTTTATTTAGCTGATAACAATATCAATAGAAACGAAGCTACAAGAGCTATTTCTAACAATCAATTTACTTATCAAATTATGGATGGGTTAAAGTTTAGAACAACTTTTGGTATCGATTATATTAATGGTAATGTTCATCAGTACGAGAGTCCTGAGCATGGTGGTGGTAAATCAGAAAATGGTACATCAGACATGACAAACACTAGAGTGTTTAACTGGACAACTCAAAACAACCTTGAATATGATGTAACTCTAGGAGAAAATGAGCATTTTATTTCTGCTTTACTTTCTCAAAGATTCCAAAAGAACAAATCATTATCTAACTACTCATACGGTGAGAATGTTGCAGCTATGGGATTAATTTACCCAAGTAGTTTCCAAACTAACCAGTCTGCAGCAGGTAGTTTCTCTGATTGGAAAAACTTATCATATTTAGCACTTGTCAACTACTCTTATAAAGACAAGTATATTGTTGATTTATCTTTTAGAAATGATGGATCTTCAAGATTTGCTGCTGATTATAGATTTGGTAACTTCTGGTCTGCTGGTGTTGCATGGAACGTTTCAAACGAAAATTTCCTTGCTGATAATGCTGTAATTAACAATCTTAAGTTTAGAGCATCATACGGTGAGTCTGGAAATAACGCTATTGGTCTTAACAGATATCAATCATTATTCTCTTATGGTGGTTCGTATAATGATAATGGAACAATTACTCCATCATCATTCTCTAACCCAGTAATTTCTTGGGAAACTGCTGTTTTAACTGATATCGGTGTTGACTTTGGATTATTCAATGATAGATTTACTGCAAGTGTTAACTATTATATTAAAGACACAGAAGACTTACTTCAAAGTGTACCATTATCTTTAACTACAGGTCACGGTTCTTATACTATGAACGTAGGTAAAGTTAGAAACCAAGGTGTTGAAGTTGAATTTGATACTACGGTATTAAAAGCAGGTGATTTCTCTTGGTCATTATATGGTAACTACGCTACAAATGATAATGAAATCCTTGAATTAGCAAAAGATGCACAAGGAAACGACATTAATCTTGATGGAGGTTATAACGCGAGTAGAGCTGGTAGGTCAATCGGAGCTTGGTTCTTAAGAACTTATGGTGGTGTTGATTCTACTGATGGTAGACCTTACTGGATTATTGGTGGAGATGAAACTCCTGAAGAAGGATATAGCAATGAAGTCACTTATTCAATGACAGCTGCTAATCAGTCTTGGGTAGGAGAAAGAATCCCTACTTATTCTGGTGGTATTGGTACAAGATTGAACTTTAAAGGACTAGCTATTGATGCTAACTTCTATTTCACAGGTGGTCATAAAATCTATGAAAGATGGGGATGGTACTCAATGCAAACAGGTCTTTTATCAACTAGATACTATCAAGGTGATCAAAGATTAATGAATAGATGGCAACAGCCTGGTGATGTTACAGATGTACCAAAAATGATTTGGTCAACTAGTACAACTACTTCAGGTTCTGGAAACTCTACGAGATTCCTATATGATGGAGACTTTGTAAGATTAAGAGACTTAACTGTAAGTTACGATCTTCCTCAGTCACTTTTAGGAAACTCTGGATTTGATAGAGTTAACTTCTTTGTAAAGGGGTTAAACTTATTTACATGGACAAAGGCTGATTTACCAATTGATCCAGAAATCAGAACTTCTGGTAGCTGGGAAATTTATACGCCTATCTTGAAATCTGTCTCAGTTGGTGCTAACTTAAAATTTTAATAAGATGAAAAATATATATAAAAATTTATTATTAGTTTCATCATTATTCATAGTTTTTTCATGTGGTAATGATGACTTAGAGCCGACTTTAGCAATGGCTAAGAGTTCTGAGACTGGAATACAGAATGCTGGTGATTTAGCTTCAGTATTAAACGGTGCATATGATAGAATGTCTTCTTCTGGTTATTATGCTAGAAACATTATTATCGATGGAGAGGTAAGATCTGATAACTTCTTCTCTAACGCTAATTCTGGTAGAACATTTTCAGCATCCATGGACTTTAGTCCAAATGGATATGGACCGTGGGGAACCGTTTATGGTGTAATAGCAATTTGTAATATCGTTATTCAAGCAGATCATGCTAGCTTAGAGGGTGATGTTAATGCTATTAATCATACTGTGGGTCAAGCATACGCAATTAGAGGTTTAGCTCATTTTGATTTACTTAAGCAATATGGACAACATTTTATTAGCGGACAAGGTGGAAAAAGTTCTTTAGGAGTCCCTTATGTTAAAACATATAGAGATCCTGCAAACTTATCTCCATCAAGAGATTCAGTTGAATCTAATGTTAATAATATTGTTGCTGATATTCAACAAGGTATTTCAATGATGAATAATACTTCTACTGATGCACAGTACATGAACAAAGGTGCTGCTTATGCTATTTTAGCTAGAGCTGCTAATTATTATGGTTCTGTAGATAGCGGTTACTATGCCGCTGCTGCAAGTGCTTCTAAATGGGTATTAGATAACTGGCCAAAGGCTGCTGTAGGTCCTTCTGGATATATGGCTAGTTGGTATACTGATGATGCTGTAAACTCTTTATTTGAGATTGCTGCTTCAGGTACTGACAATGCTGGAATTAATGGTGTTGCTAATATCTATAGAGGTCCTACATACGGAGATATCAGAATTGTAGAAGGTGATGGAGCTGATGATGTACATGATGTGTACGAATCAACAGATATCAGATATACTGCAAATGGTATGATAGGTATGGAAGGTGGTTACTTAACTATGTTAGGTAAATGGCCATCAATGGACTTTACTGATAATAACAAAGTAATTAGAGTTGAAGAAATGCATTTAATTTATGCTGAATCAATGTTAAGAGCTGGTGACGCTGCTACAGCTAAAACATATCTTAACAATGTTCAAGCTATTAGAAATGCTACTTTAACAGACGCTACTGTTGCTAATATCATGCTTGAAAGAAGAAGAGAGTTCTTCGGTGAAGGTCACAGATTCTACGATATCGCAAGAAGTGGAATTGATATGCCTTTGGTTAATATATTTGACCAAACATATGATGACTTAACTGGAAGTGCTCCTGCTGCGGGAAGTTATAGATTTGCTTTCCCAATCTCTCTTTCAGAAAGAAATGCTAATCCTAATATTGTTCAAAACTACGGTTACTAACATTTAGAATTGTATTTATACATTTAAAACCCGCCTATTTGGCGGGTTTTTTGTTATATATGCATTATGAAAAGACTCTTTTTAATTTTAACTGTTTTATTTATAAGTAATACTACTTTTTCTCAAAAAATAGATGTTAATAATATTGAAATTTTAAGAGATAGTTTTGGAGTTCCTCACATATATGCTAAAACTGATGCAGAATTAGCATATGGATTAGCTTGGGCACATTCTGAGGATGATTTTAAAACTATTCAAGAAGCTTATTTAGCAGGAAATGGTCTTTTAAGTAAGCATATTGGTTTAAGAGGAGCACCTGCTGATTTTTTAACTCAACTGATTAGATCCGATTATGTTGTTGACAGTTTGTCTAATACAATAGATAAAGATTTTATGAAAATAGTAGAAGGATATGCTCAAGGAATAAACAAATTTGCTGAACTACATCCAGATCAAGTCCTTGTAAAGCAATTATTTCCTATAACTCCAAAGAAAATGGTAAAATATTCTTTTTTACAACTTTTTATTTCTAGTGAAGGTGATAAAGCTGTAAGGTCAATTGTTGAGAATAATTTAAAAAATATTTCATTTTTAGATGAAAATAAGCTTGGTTCTAACTTATTTGCTTTTAGCACCAATATAACTAAGAACGGTGAAACTTATTTAGGTATAAATACTCATCAACCACTAGATGGACCGACCTCATGGTATGAAGCACATCTTGTTAGTGAAGAAGGTACAAATATTATAGGAGCTACTTTCGCCGGGGCTCCTTGTATTCTTACTGGAACAAACGAAAATTTAGGATGGACTCACACTGTGAACTATCCTGATAAAACAGATATTTTTCAACTTGAAATGGTTAACAAGAATCACTATAAGTTTGATAATCAAATTCTAAAATTAAAAACATTTAAAGCAAAGGCATATATTAAAATTTTAGGTTTTCCTATACGGGTTAAGAAAAAATATTATGAAAGTGTTTATGGGCCAACTCTAAAAAACAAAAACGGATTCTATTCTGTAAGAACTGCATCTTTGTTTCATATAAGAGGACTTGAACAATGGTGGAAAATGAATAAAGCTCAAAATTTTAATGAATTTTATGATATTCTTAAGATGAATCAAATTCCTGGTTATAACATAGGATATGCAGATAAGAATGATACAATATTTTATATATCAAATGGAATAATCCCTAAAAGAAATAATGCTTATAATTGGACAACTATTGTTCCTGGAAATACAAAAAAAACATTGTGGAATGAATATTATAACACTGAAGAACTTCCTCAAGTTATTAGTCCAAAATCAGGTTATGTTTATAATGCAAATCATAGCCCTTTTAAATCAACTTCTTTAGATGAAAATCCGGACCCAAAAGACTATGCTAAAAACATGAATTTTGAGCTATATGATAATAACAGAAGCACAAGGATTTTTGAACTCATTAATTCTTATAAATCGATTGATTATAATGCTTTCAAGGAGATAAAGTATGATCATACCTTCCCTACTCCATTTACTTATAGTTTTATGAGTGTAAACAATTTATTTGAAATGAACCCTGATGATTATCCTGAAATAAAGGAGTTATTATTAGAAATACAAAATTGGGACAGAAAAACAAATATAGAATCGGTTGGAGCCGGTACTTATGCAATGTTTTATTATAATTTAGACAAATACTACAGAAAGGGATATATAAATAGAAATTTTGGTAAAGATATCATTGCACAAGCTTTAAGAGATGTAAAAGAAAAAATGCTGAAGAATTTTAAAACCACAAAGGTTAAGCTTGGTGATTATCAGAAGCTTGTTAGAGGGGATAAAGAAATACCTATTTGGGGAATGCAAGATGTAATAACAGCTATGAATGCATCTAATTATAAAGATGGAAAAATTAGAGTAACTCATGGAGAATCTTATATACAATTTGTAAAATTTACTGAAAACAAAACTGAAATTGAATCAATTATCTCTTATGGTGCTAGTGATCACATGGATTCAGAACATTACTCAGATCAGATGGATATTTATAAAAACTTTGGAACTAAGAAAATGAGCTTTGATAAGGAATTTAATTACAAAAATGCTAAGAAAATTTATAATCCTAAATAACAGATTTATATATATCCTCGTAGTTATAAATTATTTTATTTATATCAAATTTTTGAGCTCTAAGAAATGCATTTTCTTTCATTTCATTTAGTTTATTTTCATCATTTAATACACTCTCAGCATATCCTACCATTGTATTAATATCATTGTAATCAGATAAATAGCCTGTTTCACCATGAACATTAACTTCAGGCAAACCACCTGAATTTGAAGATATGACAACAACTTTTGATGCCATTGCTTCAAGAGTAGCTAAACCAAAACTTTCTGTCTTTGATGGAAGAATAAATAAGTCTGAATGGCAAAGCTCTTTTTCAACCTCTTGTGTGTTTCCTAAAAACTGTACATTATTAATATTTTTATCATTAATAAGTTGTTTTGCTAATTCTAACTCTGGCCCCTCACCTATTAACTTAAATTTACATTTAATCTTTTTAGAGATTTTTTCAAAAAACTCAATTACTCCTCTAATGTTTTTTACAGGCCTAAAGTTACTCACATGAGTTATAACCTTATAATTTTCATTATCTACATTGCATCTTAAAAGCTGAGTTTTAAATTTATCTAAATCAACAAAATTAGAAACAACCTTAATTTCTCTTTCAATTCCAAAGAAATCAATAGTATCCTGTCTTAAACTTTCTGAAACTGAAGTTACAATATCAGACTGCTCAATTGAAAACTTAACTGCTGGTTTATAAAAAGGATGATTTCCAACTAGTGTTATATCAGTACCATGTAATGTTGTAACAAGCGGAACATTCATTCCAGAGGATTTAAGCATCTTTTTAGCCATATATGCTGCATATGCATGTGGAATTGCATAGTGTACGTGAATTAATTCAATTTTAAATTTTAAACATACATCAACTAGCTTACTAGACAAGGCAAGCTCATATGGTTGAAAATTAAACAAAGGATAGAAAGGAACATTAACTTTATGAAAATAAACTTTATTGTTATCAGGTTTGAGTCTTACAGGTTTTTGATAAGCAATAAAATGAATTTCATGACCGTTTTCAGCCAGTTTATGACCTAATTCAGTAGCTAATACTCCACTACCACCAAAAGTTGGATAACAAACAATTACAATCTTCATAATCTATTCTGAAGCATCTTTAATTAAACGATGAACTTCAGTTCTTATATTATATTCACTAATCATATTATTTCTCATTGATGGATATGTTCTATTTGATAAAAAAACATATACAAGATTGTCTTCTGGATCTGCCCAAGCATATGTTCCTGTAAAACCGGAGTGTCCAAAGCTATCATCAGAAACACATCCACATGTTGAAAGAACATTATCATCTAGTTGAGGTTTATCAAACCCTATACCACGTCTATTATCTTTAAAATGTCTTTTATTAAATATATCAAAGCTAGTAGACGTAAAAATTTTATCATTAGCGTAGGTACCTTTATTTAAAAACAGTTGCATAACTTTTGACACATCTTCTGCAGTTCCAAATAATCCAGCATGACCACCAATACCTCCTTGCATTGAAGCTCCCATGTCATGAACAAAACCTTGAAGTTTACTGAATCTAAAATAATCATCTTCTTCACTAGGTGCAATTTGACTTATTTCATAATTTAATCTTGGGTTATATGTCAGTGAAAAAGCTCCAATCCTATTAAAAACTTGTTTTTTAATTATATCATCGAGAGATGAATTATACTTTTTTTCAAAATATTTTTTGATAAAATAATATGGTACATCACTGTACTTGTATTCTTTAACATCCAATAAATCACTATCGATTAATCTTTTAAATATTGTATCATTCCAATAGTTGTTCATGTATAAATTCTCACTAACATGAGTTGAAAATTTATTTGTTTTAAAAGTGCTATAGAATTTATCTATTTGATTTTTTGTCAAAGAATCAAGAGTTTCTTCATAAAAAGGTATCCACGGTATTAAGGCTGACTGATGAGAAAACATCTCATCAAATCTTAAATTTGATTTATTCCCTAGATTTTCATTATACAATATATCTGATAAAGTTGAACTTAAATTTAGATTATTTGAATCAAACTCTTTAATCATTAGAGGAACACTAACTAAGATTTTTGTTAAAGAAGCTAAATCAAAAAGAGTTTCTGAATTAACTTTTTTTTTTTTCTGGTATGTAAAATAACCAAATGATTTATTGTAAACTATATGTCCATCCTTCATCGCTACCAATTGTGCCCCTGGAAGCATTTGATTTTTAATAGCATAATTAATTAAAGAATCTACTTTATTTAGCTTATTTTCATCAAAACCCATATTCAAGTAATGAGAAAAGCCAACCGCATTAAGCTTTTTAGTTTTTATTTGAGTGTTGACAGGAATATTTTTGTGAATACTAACTGGTAATTTTCCTATAGCAGGAATAGCACCAAAAATTACTTGAGCTGCTTTCTGTTGAAAAACTTCAGAATTTTGATATCCTATAACAATAGACTCAATATGATCTATATTTAAATCTGAAACACTGTAAGGTTTAGCAAAAATAACGAGTACTATCTCAGTTAATTTCTTGATATTTTCAATTAAATCAACTTCTTTTTTTTCAAATCTAAATTTTTCAAATGGAGATTTATCTGTCTTATGAAAACCTATAATTATTTTATCATAATTAGATAATTTTTCAAAATTGAAATTATCATTCATTTGAACTTCTTCAATTCTATGATATTTATTTAAGAAATCAAGAAATGAATCGTGATCATCATCTCCAAGTTTTAAATATCCAATTTTTTCATCAATTACATTTCTAAAAGGTAAAATTTGATTTTCATTTTTGACTATTGTTATAGATTCGGAAGCAATTTTATCTAATAGAGCGTAATCGACTTCTTCATTCATTTCTTCAACAATATTTGTTTTTATAATAGGCTTAAATTCATGTAAACCTACCTTATATTTAGCCATTAATATCTTTTTCACAGACTCTTCAAGTCTTTCATTAGATATTTTTTTTCTTGAAATTGCTTTTTTTATTTGTTTAACACTTTCGTCTAAATCATTTGGCATTAATAATATATCATTACCAGCATTCATTGCACTTACATCAGCGTACTCTTTTTTTGAAAAATCAACTACACCCTTCATATCTAATGCATCCGTTACAATTAATCCCTGAAAACCAAGATCATCTTTAAGTAAATCAGTAAGTATTGTTTTAGACAATGTTGATGGCAAATTACCTTCCTGAAGACTGGGAATGTTTAAGTGAGCCGTCATAATTGAAGCAATATTATTATCAATCAGTTTCTTGAAAGGATATAGCTCTATGCTATCAATCCTTTCTTCACTAAAAGAAATTAATGGTAAAGTATAGTGAGAATCTGTTTTTGTATCTCCATGTCCAGGAAAATGTTTAGCTGAGCCTAACAAATTTTTTGATTGCATTCCTTTCATATAAGACAATGCTTTATCTGCCACATTATATTTATCTTCTCCAAAAGATCTTGAACCAATAATTGGATTATCTGGATTGGTATTAATATCAACAACAGGGGCAAAATTAATATGCACACCAAGTCGATTAGCATGTTGTCCAATTCTCTTTCCTACTTTGTAAATTAATTCATTATCCTCAACTGCACCAAGAGTCATGTTATAAGGAAATGAAAAAGCGTCATCCAATCTCATGCCAATACCCCACTCAGCATCCATTCCAATTAATAATGGAACATTAGAGATGGATTGAAAGTGATTTGTTGCATCAGCTTGATCTTTAATATTTCCTAAGGAAAATATTAATCCTCCTAAATTGTATTTTTTAATAAGATTTGAAATATGATTTATTTCTTCTTTTCCATATTTTGTTGCTACCCAAACAGTAAATAGTTGTCCTATTTTTTCTTCTTGAGAGAGGGATTGATATACGCTGTCAACCCATTTTTTCTGATTAGCTTCATCAGTTGAAATTAATGGAGATTGTGAAAAGGAAATTAAAAAAGAAAAGAAAAATAAAATATATAATAATCTCATAGAAATAGATTTTTATGCCAGCTTTCAATTGCTAGAGTTTCCCAAGCATTAATATACTCCTTTTTTGTTTTAACTAAATTATTATAAACAATAGTATCAGAATAAAACTCTTTATTCTTAATCATTTCTTTGATTTCACTCAGACTATTAATATGGATTTTATCATCCAAATTAAAAGCAATTGCAAGTCTATTAAAAAAATTAAGATTTGTTTTACTTTGAAGATCTAAAATAAAGTTTGTAAGTGTGTCTATAGAGCATCCCGTAGCATTGTTAGCTGAATTATCAACACCTATAATAATAAATAAATTAAATTTTATTTCAAAAGAGCACTTAAGCTCTTTACCATGAGAGGACCAATTTGGAAGGAAGCTTTCTAACTTAGACTTAATTAAATTAATTTTATCATCAGAGATTATTTTATCAGATTGAAAAATCCAAACTCTTGACGAATCATCTAATAAATTAAAGTCAACAATCATAAATTAAGTTGATTTATCTAACAATTCAGCAATATCATAAACATGAACTTTATCTTCCATCTCTTTGTTTTTAATTCCATCTGTTAACATTGTATTACAGAATGGACAACCAGCAGCAATTATTTCAGATTTAGTATCTAAAGCTTCTTCAGTTCTTTTAATATTTATTTCCTTATTACCTTTCTCAGATTCTTTAAACATTTGAGCTCCTCCTGCACCACAACATAATCCTTTCTCTTTACAACTTTTCATTTCTTTCAGATCTGCATTTAAAGATTCAATTAGTTTTCTTGGGGGTTCATAAACTTTGTTAGCTCTTCCTAAGTAACATGGATCATGAAAAGTTATTTTTTTTCCATTAAATTCTGAGTTATCTATTTTAATTTTTTGTTCTGAAATTAATGTTGCCAATAGCTCCGTGTGATGAATAACATCATATTTACCACCAAGTTCAGGATATTCGTTCTTAAGAGTATTAAAACAATGAGGGCAGGTTGTAACAATTTTTTTAAAATTATATTGATTTAAAACTTCAATATTTGATACTGCTTGCATTTGAAATAAAAACTCATTACCGGCTCTTTTTGCAGGATCACCAGTACAACTTTCTTCTTTTCCAAGAACAGCAAATGAAACACCAGCCTTATTAAGCAGGCTGGCAAATGATTTAGTAATTCTTTTTGCTCTATCATCAAAGGATCCAGCACATCCAACCCAAAATAAAATTTCAGGCTCAATACCTTTATCTTTTAGCTCTCTGATAGTTATAATATTCATTTTTTAATTTTCATCATCAAATACTTGAATTGTAGCAGTTTTTTGAATTAGATCAGTAAATTTACCATTGTAACGAGTTGCTTTAACCAAATGATTATCTATCCAATGATAATTACCTCCTCTAGGTTTTCCCATCACCATGCTATGATATTTGAATCCGTGATCATTTAACCATTTTTCAGTTACTCCTCTATGTTCTTCCGTCCGAGAGGTGAAAAAGCATATAACATGTCCTTCATCATACCATTTATTTAAAGTTTCAAGAGCGTCGGGATATAAAGCCGCAGTTGCCATTCTTTCAGGTTCTTCATTTGGAATATCGTCACATATTGTACCATCAATATCAATTAAGTAATTCTTTATTCCTTTAGGCAATATAGGGCTTACATGTTCACCGTCTTCTAACTTCTCTTTTAATAAATTATCAATTTCTTTTTTTTCCATATTATTTTAATTATTTATCCAGTTTAATCTATCCTGTTGGTTAAATGGCCAGGGAGCACCATTATTTTCTAAATTATTCATCATATTATTAATTTCTGATGGAGCAGAAGATTCTTCCATTACCATGTATCTCCTTAAATCAATAATAATAGATAATGGATCTATTCCTATTGGACAAGACTCTACACATGCATTACAAGTTGTACAAGCCCATAATTCTTCTTTTGTTATATAATCATTTAAAAGTTTTTTACCGTCATCTTTAAAAACCTTATTCTTGTCAATATTTTTACCCACTTCCTCTAACCTATCTCTTGTTTTCATCATAATTGATCTGGGAGATAATAACTTTCCTGTTTGATTAGCAGGACATTCTGATGAGCATCTTCCACATTCAGTACATGTGTATGCATTTAATAATTGAAACCAATTCAAATCAAAAACATCATTAGCACCAAATTTTTCAACTTGTTGATTAGTATTGTTTGTTGAATATGGGTCACCTGTAGGGTCAAGCATTGCTTTTACTTCTTTGTATACAGAATCTAAATTATCAAAACCACCACCAGATTTTATCTTAGAAAAATAAGTGTTTGGAAATGCTAAAAGAATATGAAGGTGTTTTGAATAATATAAATAATTTAAAAAAAACAGTATGCCTAATATATGAAGCCACCATGAAGCTCTTTCAATAATAACAACGCTGGCAATTTCAAAGTTATCATAAAGAGGAAATAAAAAAGAACTAATTGGAAAACTACCGTAATCTCCATAATATGAATAATTAGCATTTTGCAAAACCTGATCAGTAGCATTCATGTTTAAAAACAAAAACATTAAAACAACTTCAATGTATAATATATAATTTGCATCATTTTTAGGCCAACCTTTTAAATCATTACTTATAAATCTTTTTATTTTTAAAAAGTTTCTTCTTGTCCAAAAAATAACAACACTAATTATAACTGCAAAAGCAAGTAGCTCAAAGAAAGCAATTAAAAAATTATAAAAAGAACCCAAATATGGAGCTAAAACTCGGTGAGTACCTAAAACTCCATCCATAACAATTTCAAGCAACTCAATATTTATCAAAACAAAAGCGACATATACTATAAAATGTAATATTCCTACCAGTGGTTTATCAAACATTTTAGATTGACCAAAAGCTAATCTTAACATTTTTTTAAATCTAAAATTAGAGTTATCGGACCTGTTAATATCTTTTCCTAGATTTATATTTCTGTATAATTTCCTGCAATTTCTAATGAATAATAAAATTGAAAAAATGAGTATTAAAGAAAAAAGAATAGAGGATATCATTTATATGAAATTATTTTTCTTTCTTTTCATACTCTTTATTTTTTTTCCCAAATAAAGAAAAATGAACATATCTTTTAGGATTTAATCTTAAATCTTCGAGTAATAGATTAATATTTTCACTTGCAGCATTTAAAGATTTTATCACGGAATCATCGTAAATTAACTTATTGACTGTTCCATCACCTGAGGATATTTCAGATAAAATTGAATTTAGATTTTCTGAAGATTGATTTAAGTTTTGAATTATTAACTCTAAGTCAGTAAAACTATTTGAAAATTCTGAAAGATTAGAGGTTGTTTCATTTATACTATTAATTGTGCTTGAAATTTTTGTTTGATTATCATTCAATAAATTTTCAATTTTTGAAGTAGATAATTTTATGTTTTCAATAGTATTAGATAAATCCTCAAAAGTTAACTTAATATTATTTTGAGTTTCTTGGTCTAAAATATTGTTTATTGATATTAATAAAGAATCAGCACTAACAAAAGTTGATTCAATTTTTTCTTGAAGTGGTGAAAGTTTATCATTTACCAACTCTGTTAAACCTGGAGCTACAGCAGAATTTAAAGTATCACCTGATTTTGCCTGCATTCCAGGTTTTGAAATAACGGCCAGAGCTTTACCACCGATAAGTCCAGTCTCATATATCTGTGCAATACTATTTTTTGAAAAATTTATTTTATTCTCAACTCTAAATTTTACTAATAACTTTTGAGTATTTCTGTAAAAAACTATGTCTTGTATACTTCCAACATTAAAACCACTAATCGTAACTGGAGTTCCTTTAGAAACTCCTTCAACATCATCATAAATAGCATAAAAAGTTCTATCGGCAGTAAAAACATCATTACTTTTTAGATAACTGAATCCAATTATAAACATGATGATTCCTGAAAGGACCAAAATTGCTGTTTTTATTTCATTTGATAAGTTCATTTGATTTTATAAATTTAAAAATTATCGAAGATTATTTTTCTATTTCACTCAAATATTTATCCAAACTATATTTTAAACCATTTTTGAACAATACAATAAAAGAATCTTTATATCCTTTTCCTTTTGCAATTCTTAAATTTTTTAAAGCGGTTTTATAATCGGAAGTCTTTTCAAAAAAATATTTATATAATCCATTTTCTTTCTGATATGTTAGATTATTTAATCCATTGAAATTATAACTTTTTAAAGGTATTAGTTTTGAACCTACACCTATTCTAATTTTAAAAAAATACTGATCTTCTTTGTTAATATCACTTTTAGAATTGATTTCATATTCAGAAACTTCTTTGTTTTTATTAGAAAAATATCTGTCAATTGCATCAGCTATTGCGATAGACATTTCTGATTGACCTTTTAGAGAATTTAAATATTTACCTTCATTTTTATTTGTTAAAAAACCAGTTTCAACTAGTACACTTGGCATGTAAGTATATTTTAAAACTATAAAACCAGCTTGTTTTACATTTCTATTTTTTCTATTTAAATTTCTTATAAAAGATTGTTGAATAAAGTTTGCCGCATTAATGCTTTGATCAAGATATTCTTCTTGCATCAAAACTAAACTGATTACTGACTCAGGATTATTTGGATCAAATCCATCATATTTTTGTTCATAATTATCCTCTAAAAATATTACTGAATTCTCTTTTTTAGCAATTTGAAAATTTCTATCATTAGCATGTAATCCTAATACAAAAGTTCCAGCTCCATAAGCGTTTGAATTATGTGCATCACAATGAATAGAAAGGAATAAATCAGCGTTAGCATCATTTGCTATTTGGGCTCTTTTAAATAAATCAATAAATCTATCGTCCTTTCTTGTGTAAATAATATTATAATTACTATTCTTTTTTAGTACTTCACCCAAACCTAAAGCAATTTTTAAAGCAATGTTCTTTTCAAGATATCCGTTACCTGTATTACCAGGATCTTTACCTCCGTGACCTGGATCAATTACAATGGTATATTTATTTTCTTGGGAATAAGAAGAAAAAGCAAAAAATAATAAAAGAAAAAATGTTAGAATTCTGTTATAATTATTGCTGTAAGCCATACCTTATAAAATTATCATTAATTTTGGAAAATCATTCTTCAATTTGCATATAAAAATCAATCATAGAATATTTTTTATTAAAACATTATGTTTAATAACTTTTCTTTTATTACCATTATTTGTTTCGTCTCAAGAAAAAGAAATTGACAGCATACAAAATGACACAATTAATGAAGAAAAATTTTTACTAGATAAAGTAAATAGAAAAGCTAAAGGATTTATTAGAATTAACAACAAAAAGAAAACAATTCTTCTATACGACAATGCTGAATTGAAATATATGGACATAGAATTGAGGGCTGGAATTATTGAATTTGACTGGGAAAATAATATTGTTTCAGCAGGAAGAATAATCGATTCTTTGGGCAATGTAACACAAACGCCTATTTTCAAACAAGGTATGGACGAAGTTAATCCAGATTCATTAAGGTATAATTTTGACACGAAGAAAGCTTTGATTTGGAATTCTAGATCTGAACAAAGTGATATGAATGTTTTTTCAGAAGCTACAAAGAAAGAGAATGACTCAATTTATTTTATAAAAGAAGCCAAGGTAACTACTTCTAAGAACATTGATGATCCAGAATATTATATTAGAATTCGTTCTGGAAAATTTATTCCCAAAAATAAGATTATAGCAGGTCCAAGCAACCTTTATATTTATGATGTTCCTACACCTATTTTCTTGCCATTTGCTTTTTTCCCTCTCAATGAAAACAGAAATTCTGGATTTATTTTTCCTACAATAGGACAGAACAACAATAGAGGATATTTTATTCAAAATGGAGGTTATTACTTTGCTCCAAGTGATTTTTTTGACTTAACACTTTTAGGGGATTATTACACTAATGGTAGCTATGGTATGAGGGTTGAATCTAATTATAAAAAAAGATATTCTTACTCAGGAAGGTTAAGTTTTAGATTTGAAAATTTAATTGATGGAGAAAGAGGATTACCTGGATATTCAAAATCTGATATTTATAATATAAGATGGTCGCATTCACAGGACTCTAAAGCAAACCCCAATAGCAGGTTTTCTGCTTCAGTAAATTTAGGAAGCAGCAACTATTTTAGAGAATCCTTGAATCAAATTAACACACCAAATTTTTTAAATAACACATTAAACTCCTCGATTTCGTATTCCAAAACATTCAGGGGATACCCCTCAGTAAATTTATCACTCACTGCTTCACATTCTCAAAACACAAGAACTAAGAATGTTAATCTAATTTTACCAACATTTCAAGGAAATGTTGAAAGAATTTACCCATTTGTAAAAAAGAATGCTCAAAAGAAAGGTATTTTAAAAAACATAAACTTTCAATATACTTTTAGAGGGGAAAACCGAATTAACACCACCGATTCTTTGTTTTTAAAGAAAGAGATGTTTGATGATGCGAAATATGGAATGAAACATTCAATACCCATTAGTACAAATTTTAAAGTTTTTAAACATTTCAGTGTAAGTATGAATGGAAATTTTGATGAAGTTTGGACAGGATCTACAGTTTTTAAAAATGATTATGACCTTACAAATAATACTCAAGGGACAAAAGAAACTATCAAAGGTTTTGATAGATACTCTCAATATAATTTTGGAATGAGTATTGGAACAACAATTTATGGTCTTTTTAATTTTAAAGAAGGTAAAAATATTGAATCAATTAGACATGTTATAAGACCATCTGTAAGTTATAATATTAGACCAAGCTTTGAAGAATATTATGACACATACATTATAGATGCAAATGGAAATACAGCAGAATATACAAGATTTGAAGATACTTTCTTTGGTAGACCTTCAAAAGTTTATTCAAGTAATATAGGCATTAATGTGAGTAATAATATAGAAGCTAAAATTAGAGATAAAGACAGTCTAGCTACAGAATCAAAAAAAATAAAAATCTTAAATAACTTGAATTTCTCTACTAGTTATAATATTGCAGCAGATTCATTAAATCTCAGTCCAATTAGAATGACAGCAGGAACTACAATATTTGAAAATAAATTAAACGTTAATGTCGGAGCAACTTTCGATCCATATTCGATAAATAGTAATGGAATTAGAATAAATAAGTTTAATATAAATAATGGTGGAGGTTTAGTAAGAATGACAAGTGCTAATGTAAATTTAAGCTACTCCATAGATAGTAAAAGTTTTGATTCTGATACTAAAAAAGAAAACAGTGAAAATTTAACAGGTGGAGGAAGATCAGATGATTTATTTGGACAGAGTCAAGATTTGACCAGAAGTACCTTTGATGACAATGATTCAGATGATGATAAGTCAAAGAAAAATATAAAAGAATACATAAATAAAATTGGATGGGATCTAAGACTTGCACATTCTTTAACTTATCTAAACAACAGAGGACAAAAGGATATTGGAAGTAACTCATTGATGTTTTCTGGAAATTTAATGCTGTCAAAAAAATGGAAAGTAGGAGGATCCTCAGGATTTGATTTCAAAAATAAAGGATTCACCTACACTCAATTAAGATTTGAAAGAGATTTAGATAGTTGGAAGATGAATTTCAGCTGGGTTCCTTTTAGCGTTAGAGAATCTTGGTATTTCTTTATTGGAATAAAAAGTGGGTTTTTAAGTGATCTTAAATACGATAAAAGAAAAGAACCAGATAAAAGATTATAAATAATAATTAATTTTAATTAAATGAAAGAAATAGTTTATACAAAGAATGCTCCCGATCCAGTTGGGCCTTATAGTCAAGCAATATTAACAAACAATACCTTGTTTATTTCCGGGCAAGTGGCACTAGATCCAAATACTGGAAATATGATAAATAGTTCTATTGAAGAGGAAACAATACAAGTAATGAATAATCTCAAAGCCATATTAAATAAAGTTGGTTTTGATTTTAGCAATGTTATTAAATCAACTATATATCTTTCTGATATGGATAATTTCTCAAAAGTTAATGAAGTTTATGGTAGTTTTTTTAATAAAGATTATGTTCCATCCAGAGTGACAGTTGAGGTTAGCAGATTACCTAAAGATGCTAATGTAGAAATTGATATGATTGCTAGTTAGAATATTTTAAATGATAATTAACTAAACCTTCGATTGGTTTTTTCAAAACATTACCGAGAATCATTCCTCTATTTTTTAAGCATTCATCAAGCTCATCTTTAAGGTAAAATGAAATAGAACCTATGAAATGCAATGGTATTTCTTTGCAATCTGGAAACTGTTCTATTTGGTTTGTAATAAATAAATTAAAACCTTTTTTAATTAATTCAGAACAATAAACATTATTCTTATTTTCAACAACAAATTTTGCGAATGTTGCTAAATATGTATTAGGATTAGGTTTTTTATATAATTTATCTTTTACAAGATTAGGATCTAAATCAAAAGAGTCTGAAAATTTCTTTAAGATATCAGAGGGCATTTTATTAAAAAAATAATCTCTTATCAATTGTCTTCCAAAATAGTTGCCACTAGAATCATCCATTAATATATAACCTAAGGAAGTAATTTTCTGGTGAATATTTTCACCATCAAAATATGTACAATTAGATCCAGTTCCGATAATAGATACAATTGATTTTTCTCCCCTTGTAGCTGCTGAATAAACAGCTGCAAGTGTATCTTCTTTAACATCAATACTTGCTTTAACAAAAATTGATTCAAAAACCTTTTTAATTAGTTTTTTTGGAGGCTCAGTACCACATCCAGCACCATAAAAAAATAAATGACTTATATTTTTTCTGTTTTGATATAAATCATAATTATTTATAATTCTTTCCTCAATTATATGCTCATCTAGAACTTGAGGGTTTAGACCCAAGGTTTGAGTTTCAAAAACTAACTTACCTTCATCATTTAAACAAATCCAATCAGTTTTGGTAGAACCACTATCAACAATGAGTCTCATGAAATATTAACTACAAAAATGTTTAGCTAAATCTAATAATTTATTTGAATAACCAGCTTCATTATCATACCATGATATGATTTTGTAAAATTTTGAATTTAACTGAATACCTGCCTTAGCATCTACGATTGAAGTTCTGCTATCTCCAATAAAGTCTTGTGATACAACTGCTTCCTCAGTATAACCTAAAATATTTTTTAGTTCATTTTCAGATGCATTTTTAAGAGTTGACATTACTTCTTCGTAACTGGTTTCTTTTGCTAGTTTAACAGTTAAGTCAACTACGGAAACATTAGCTGTAGGTACTCTAAACGCCATTCCTGTGATTTTTCCTTCAAGAGAAGGGATCACTTTAGTTACAGCTTTTGCCGCACCAGTGGATGCAGGTATAATATTAAGTAATGAGCTTCTTCCTCCTCTATAATCTTTTTTTGAAGGACCATCAACTGTAAATTGAGTAGCAGTTACAGCATGTACTGTAGTCATTAATGCTTCCTCAACACCAAAATTATCATTTAAAACTTTGGTTAATGGTGCAAGACAATTTGTAGTGCAACTAGCATTTGAAATTATTAAATTATTTTTATCAACATCATCATGATTTACACCCATTACATACATTGGTGCATCTTTAGATGGAGCTGATATAACAACCTTTGGTGCACCTCCATCAATATGATATTGAGCTGTTTCTAAGGTTGTGAATATGCCAGTACACTCAGCTACAATATCAACATTTTTAGAGCTCCAATTTATATTTTTTGGATCTCTCTCAGCTGAAATGATAATTTCTTTATCATTTATCAATAGATTATTATTCTTAACTGAAATATCTGCATTACATTTTCCATGCACTGAATCATATTTTAGTAGATATGCAAGATGATCTAAATTTAAGAGATCATTAATAGCGATAACCTCTATATCATCTCTTTCAAGAGAAGCCCTCATCACCATTCTACCTATTCTACCAAATCCATTAATTCCAATTTTAATTTTGCTCATATATTTTGTTTTAAGTATTCATTATTTTAGACATTCTAAGCAATTCCTCATTAATTTTAGTTTTTCCTTTTATTGCTTTAGAAAGTTCTGTTTTATTTATTTTACCATTATTAATCCCAATCATAATTCCCTTTTCATTATTTAAAAGAGATTCCACGGCTGTAATTCCCATTTGAGTACCAAGAACTCTGTCAAAACATGATGGACTACCGCCACGTTGCATATGACCTAAAACAGAAACTCTTACTTCATATCTTGGAAGTTTATTCTCTATAGTATCCGCTAGTTGAAAAACATTGTTTCCAGTTTTATCACCTTCTGCAACAACAATAATTGTTGATGTCTTTCCTGCACTTTTACTTCTCTTTAATGAATTAATTAAGTTGTCAATACTCATATTAACCTCAGGAATTAAGATTTCTTGTGCACCAATCGCAAGTCCAGTATTTAAGGCAATAAAGCCTGCATCCCTACCCATAACTTCAACTAAAAAAAGTCTGTGATGAGAAATAGCAGTATCTCTTATTTTATCAATTGCTTCAGTTGCAGTATTCAAGGCTGTATCATAACCAAGAGTGTGAGATGTGCCATGTAAATCATTATCTATTGTCCCAGGAATACCGACAACCGGAATATTATGTTCTTGCATAAATATTAATCCACCTGTAAAGGACCCATCACCACCTATCACTACTAGCCCATCAATTTCATTTTCTTTAATAGTTTTAAAAGCTTTTTCTCTTCCTTCTTTAGTTTTAAATTCATCAGACCGTGCAGAATACAGAAAAGTTCCACCTCTATTTATAATTCCTCTTACAGATCTAGTATATAAAACTTTTGTGTTGTTTTCGATTAAACCTTGGAAACCACTAACAATTCCAGTACATTTAATATCATAGTGAGCACAAGTTCTTGCAACAGCTCTTATTGCTGAATTCATTCCAGGTGAATCACCTCCAGATGTTAAAACACCAATATTTTTCAAAATATAAAATTGAAATGCAAAATTACGGTAATTTTTAGATTAAGAGTAAATAATTAATCTAAATTAACCCAAATATTTCCAGATTTACTTGAATGAACTGCTTTTTCAATAAAATCCATTCCTCTTACTCCATCTTCTATTCCAGGAAATTCTTCCTTAAAAAACTTATCATTATTAATTGCTTTTGCTACACCATGATATATGTTACCCATAGAATCAAATATACCTTCAGGATGTCCCGGTGGAATTTTGATTGATAGATTGGAAATTTCTGAATTGTAAGCATGAGCTGTCTTTAGAACCTTAAGAGGTTGATCATCAGTTAAGTGATAAAGATAATTAGGATTTTCCTGTTCCCACTTTAACCCCCCTTTATCACCGTAAACACTTATTCTTAAATTATTTTCCTCTCCAGTTGCAATTTGACTAGATCTTATAGTTCCATGAGCACCATTAGATAAACGAACTAAAATATTAGCATCTACATCCATAGGATTATCTGAATAGAGTGTATTCAAGTCAGCTAATATTTCTTTCACTTTAATTCCTGTTACTAATTCCACCATGTTGAAAGCATGAGTACCAATATCGCCTACACAACAGCTAATCCCACTAACCTTTGGGTTAAGCCTCCAAGTTGACAACCTTTTTTCTTTCTCATGAACTACGGGGTTTAACCAACCCTGAAGATATTGAGCATCTACTTTCTGAATTTTTCCTATTACACCGTTTTTAACCATATCTGTCATTTGCCTAACCATAGGATATCCAGTGTATGTATAAGTAACAGCAAAAACAAGGTTTTTAGAATTTTTTATTTTACTTAATTCAAGCGCTTCATCATATGTTGTAGTCAAAGGTTTTTCACATATTACATGAAAATCATTTTCCAATAATTTCTTTGCCATTGGATAGTGCAAAAAATTTGGAGTCAAAACCGAAACTACTTCAATTCTGTCTTTTTTATCTAATTTACTTTCACCTTTAACAAAAGAATCAAGATCTGAATAAACTCTATTGGAATCGAGTCCAAGTTTTTTACCAAAATCTAAACTAATAGAATGCTTTGGGTTAAACACTCCACCAACTATCTCATATTTATCATGCATTGAAGAAGCTACTCTATGCAATACTCCTATCAATGAATCCTCACCACCACCAAGGATACCAAGTTTTATTTTATTAGCCATTAACTCTTAATTTTTCTAAGTTTTTTCTATTTAAAAATAATATTCCAAAAAATACAATTAAAATTAAAGGGAAGTATGTCATATTTCCTAAAGTAGCTTTTCCTGCAGCAATTTCAGCTAGATCTTGTGTTAATCCAGAGTCAAGTGCAGTTTGCGTATTAGTGTCAATCCAAGAACCTATAATTGGATTCCATATCCCTGTTGCAAACATACCCATACCACCTACTAAAGACATTCCTAAAGCACCTGTCTTTGGCATATATTCAGAAACAAAACCTATCATTGTTGGCCAGAAATAACAAACTCCAAAAGCAAATAATATTGCAGCACCATAAAGCATTGTTCCATCAACAATAGACATCATGTAAATTGCAATTGTTGAAACAATCGCAGACATAAATAAAACACCAATCGGATTTAACGTGTGAACTATTGGTCCAGCAAAATATCTACCAACTGCCATTATTCCAGTTACCATTGCTAATATAAGCATTGGACTTGCACCAGATTTTTCTAATAAGGGTTGTAGCCATTGTTGTGTCCCTAATTCAGTAGTAGCAGTTAAAGTCATACAAACAGCAACAAAAATAAACAATGGAGTAAACAATGATTTAATATTGTTTGATGTATCTGTATCTATATTCTCTGACTTTGGAAATAATGCTTTAAAGAACATATAACCATAAATCAAAGTTGGTAAAATCATTATAGCAATTTTTAATTGCCATCCTAGTCCAAATGAATTCATGAAATTTGTAGCTAATGCACCAATCACAATACCACCAGGGAACCAAACGTGAAACTTATTCAACATAGTAGTTCTGTTATTAGAATACATATCAGCTATTAATGGATTACATGCTGCTTCAACAGAACCATTAGCAAAGCCAATTAAAAAAGATGAAATTAGAAGGGTTGTAAAACCATCAGCATAAATAGTCATAACTAAACCAACTAAATGAGAAATAAAAGCAGCAACTAATAATTTTTTTGGTCCAAAATAATTATATAAAAGTCCTCCAAAAATTGTTGCAACTGGAAATCCCCAGAATGCCATAGAATTAATCCAACCAAGCTGAGTATTATTTAAATTAAAATCATTTCCTAATTCAACCAAAATCCCTGCTCTGATAGCAAAAGTCATAGCTGTAACAATTAGGGCAATACAAGATGCATTAAAAAGTGTTTTTTTTGATATTGTTGTATCCATAAATAAGTTGTTGTTAAATTGTAATTAAATATATTAATTCTTTTTATTATTTTTTTTAATCTTCTTTAAAAGCTCTGAAAAACTATTAAATTCTACATCATATTGTATTCCAATTCCTTGNGTGTAACCAATCTCATCTCCAAAAAATTGAAATTCATTTTCTTTATTAAAAATTCGTGCTCTTAAGTTGCCTGATTCATTTAATAAAAAATCTATTTGGACATTACCTAAAATTACATTTTCATCCGTACCACTTACTGGAACACCTATTTTTCCATTAACAAGAATTCTATCACTGATTTCACTATTCAACGTTAGACCAATTCTGTCTCTATTTAGTAAACTGGATGCAGCAAATTTATCACCTTGAGAATAATTAATTCCAATATTCATTTTATCATCAGGATTTGTAAATATTTCATCGATTATACCAGATGCTCTTTGAAATAAATTATTAGTAATTGCTTGTGATGATATTAAAGATGAAGAAAAATCATCGATAAATGTACCTTGAGTAATCAAAGAAATTGCCTGACTTTGTCTTTTTTCGTAATCGTTTAAATAATAATCAAGCTCTGATTTAATTGCACCCTTTGTCTCAGGAAATACTAGATCAAATGTTGGAGTAGATAAGTTAGACAATTCACCTTGAAGAGATATTTTTACCAATGTTGGAATTTTTCTATTAAATGCTGTGTTTTGAATTAATGGAGCTGGATTCGCCCCTCCTGGCACTATGTACTCGGCATAAGCACTTAAAACCCCTTTATATGGTTCACCATCCCAAATTATATTTGCTCCTTTGTTAATTTGAAAAACTCTTTCAACAAATCCAAAATTCTTATAGTAATATTCACCCTTGTCGGCTACAAAATCACCAGAAAGACTAAATAACCCTGAGTAATCAGATGATATTTTAACTGTTCCGTTTCCATATCCTGATAATCTACTTCCAGTTTTTTCATCAAAAACTATGTTGATTAATGCATTTTTATTTAAGACCATTTCCATTGATATTTCAAGACCTTGATTAAGAAATTGATTTTGAATATTAGAACTATCAAACTTTAAAAATGTTAAATCTCCTACTCCATCACCATACTTTATTGGTACAGAAATTTGTGTTCCTGAATTTGTTTCTCCTATAATATCAATATCAAGATCTTTTCCAGGTCCATAAAACTTAGCTAAACCATTAAACATTCCTGTTCCATAGTAGACAGGATTTTGTTGAATATTTGTATTTAAAGCGTAAAGATTTTCAGATTTAATTGTAAAGTCAAGAAACCAATCTTTTAATCTATTGTGCGATAATTGACCATTCATAAAACCGAAGGTTTTCATTTCTCTATCTTCAATAATAAAATTGTCAATTATTATTTTCTCATTGTCAACCTTAAATGCGGGATTATCTTTAAAACCATAACGAATTCCTAAATAAGGAACTGTAAAACTAGTGCTATCAGTTTTTATTATGCCATTAACTATTGGATCATAAAAAGTTCCCCCAATTAAAATTTCTGAGTTAAAATATCCTTGAAAATTTTGTAAAACATTTTCACCAATAGCTGAGAATGGTTTTAATTTAAATTTCTCTGTTTTTAATTCAAAATCAATAGGAAAATCATTGCTAGCAATTTGAAAATTTCCTTCAAGCTTAAAGATATCAAGATTGGAATCGTTTATGTTAAATAAAAGATTGTAATTGTCTAATTTATTTGAAGGATTAATTTTTAAAAATGCATTACCTAAAACATCTCCATTAGCTGAGAAATTTTTAATTGATAAATTTGAATTTCCTAGATAAAGCTCATCTTTTTTATTAAGTTTTATGTATCCATTTACTAGTCCTTGATATAATATATTTTTAGGTTTAGGAATCAAAGATTCAAAATTAACATTTTGAAAAGTTGAATTAAAATCGAAGTCTACGTTATCATCAAAAAACTTAAATTCAACAATTTGCTTTCCAGAAACTAACTTAACTGACTTAAGTTCTTTGTAGTCCTCTCCATAAACAAATACATTATTGCTCTCTAAGTCTGGTTTGTCTAGATACCAAACTGAATTATTATAATTCAAAACTATATCATTAATAGTAAAAACAGATTTTAAATCCTCAGAAATAGTATGATCAAACCTAAAAACATTTAAAACTTCTGAATTATAGTTAATTTCAAAAAATGTTTTATCATCTTTAAATTCCGAATTCATACTCAAATTATTTCCTGTAAAAATTTCAGAATTAATTTTATCAACTTTTAAATGACCTTCATTCTGTTTGAATGAGAAATTCACATCATTTAATTCAAAATTTGAACTTGAAATTAGTGGACTTGATAAACTTAATTCAAAAATGTCTTTTGAAATTCTTCCGCTTAAAAAAGTATTATCATCAATTTCAAAATCTGAACTAATAACCTTTGCAATTTTAGATTTAATATTTAAGTTAAAACTAACTTCATCATTTAAATCAACTGATTTGAAATTAGAATATTTTGATAAATATCCACTTGAAATCGTTTTTAATAAATCAAAAGAATCTAACCCTCCTATAATAATGCCGTCAACAACATCTTCAGAAATTATGTTAAAGAATCTTCTATCATTATTGATTCTACTTTGTGCAATTAGTTCTTCAAAATTATAATCAATCTCATCCGTCTCATATTTGAAATTAGAAAAACTTATGTCACCTATTAAATTTTGAATATCGTTTCCTCTTAATTTTGTTACAATTAGTCCTGAAAGACTTCTATTTGTAAGTTTAGATAATTTTAATTGAAATAAATTTGATTTTTCAATATTTGTAGTGAAATCAAAATCAATAATATCGTCAGTAAAATTTACTAATCCTGAAAAATCCATTTCTAAATTTTTATCATTGACTGAAAGATATCCATCAAATATTTTATTATTAACGTTTCCAGAAATAATGATATCCTCATATTTATAATCGTTTATGTCTACATCGAATATATTACCCTCAATTGATGTATTTAAAAATTCTTGAGTAAATCCTCTACCATTAATTGAAAAATCAAAATTGGATTTACCTAAAAAAGGAAGCCCAATTATCTTCGATAAATTAATGTCTGAGCCTTTAAAATCTCCATCGTATTTTGCATTATCAATCAAAGTAAAATCAGAAAGTTGAAGGTTGGAAAAAACATTACCATCCTTAGTAGATAAATCAAATGATGACTGAATCATCGCATCTGTGTAATATAAATCTCCTTTTAGCTTAAACAAACCAATTGATTTTAAAGATGAAGGAAGAATTGAACCGAAAATATTTGGAAAAACACTTTCAAGCTCAAATGAAGATGAATTAAACTCATCAAATGAAATTTCAATTAATTTTGGAGCATTATCTATAAAATCAGATAGAACAACAGATGATTGTAAGTAATTTTCATTATCAGAAATTTGAATATTATTAATGATCACTTTATTGTTTTCCACTAAAAAATTAGATTGAACATCAAAAAGCTTAGGATTTGAATTTGAGATGAAGTCTGATGTATTAATTATAGATTCTTCAATAAAACCAGATATTTTAAAATCATTAGTACCAAACAGGTCTAATATTTTAAATCCACCATTAAAGTTTGAATTATTTAAATTTAAATTAAAGTCATTGAACGAAAGAGTATCATTTTTATATGAGACATTAGAATTTAATTTTGAGATTGAAAAATTCCCATATTTAAAGTTGATATCATTTATATTAAGATTAAAATCATTATTATAAACTTCTAGATCTTCAAGATTAATATTAAATAAATCAATAATAACTTTATTATCATCTCTTATTTTAAAATTCTTTAATTCAAGATTGGTAATAAATGTGTTTTCTGAGGGAAAAATTAATGAATCATCGATTTTTAAATCAGT
>NZZF01000046.1 GCA_002702385.1 Flavobacteriaceae bacterium
GCAAAAATTACAATTATAACTAAAAGCCCTATATATTTTTTATTCTTCAAGATTATTGTTCTTTAAAAATATTATTCTTTTTTAATGCTAATCTGTATTCTGCCAATATAATTTTTACATCATCGAGCATGTTATTATTTATATCGGCAACAGATCTTGAATCATAACCAAATTTTATGCCATCTGAATCATCTCTTCCTCTGAGAGAAGAAAATTTATCAATTATATAAGCATATGGTGAACTCAAATTTTCATCTAATTCAAGATTCGTGTTTAAGCTTAAAAACAACTCATTAACTTTATCCTTGTCAAGATGAATAAAGCTCCAATTTTTCATATCAGTATTAGTTCCTGAAGATAATTTTTCTTTCAATAATTTAGATTTATTTTCATTGCCTAACGGCGAAATCGATATAAACTGAAAGTCTTTAAACTGATAAAATCTCTTATATATTTTTTGATTAAGATTTAGAGCATCTCCTTCTCTGTTTTCAATGTTATTGCCTAAAAAAAGTAATATTGAAATCTTATTATTAAACTCTTTTTTAGTAATTAACTCTAACTCTTCTATATTTTCAGTTAATACAGGAAGTTTAGCGAAATTATTAATGCCAGAGGCAAAAAACAAGTAAGCAACCAATGGTAGTACAAATAGTACAATAAGAACTAAGTACTTTTTCAAAAAATTTAAGTATTAAAAATCCCAGCTAACAAAGCCTTCGTACATAACATCATAAATATAATTTCCCTCAACTAAAAGAATAAATGCTAAATATGCAATAAGAAAAATAAGGGTTATAACAACAGANGCTTGAAGACCAAAGGTTTCATCNCTCATGTGCATAAAATCCCATGTTATGTAATATGCTTTNATGATTGTCAATATGACAAAAATCCAATTNATAAGCTTCATGCTTAANAATGTCGTCATAAGAATTTCAGGCTTAACAATTCCAAGNGCNACTTCAATTANNGTAACAATTGAAAGAAAAATNAGAACNCCCCAAATCTTNTGNACATTAGATNTAAACTTAATTAAACCTCTAAAAATTTCNAGCTTGTGNGCGTGNTGTCCCATAAAATTATACTAAATAGAAAAATGTAAATACNAATACCCAAACCAAATCAACAAAGTGCCAATAAAGNCCAACNTTCTCAACCATTTCNTAATGTCCTCTTCTTTCATANGTNCCAAGAATAACATTAAGNAANATAATTACATTAATAACTACNCCTGAGAATACNTGAAANCCATGAAAACCAGTTATAAANAAGAAGAAGTCAGCAAACAATCTNTTTCCATATTCATTTCTNATNAGATTNGCNCCTTCNACAACATATACAGCTTGNGAAACTTTNTCAATTGANTCTTCNCTTGAAAGNATTATTTTCTTTCCCTTTTCATCAATCTTTTCAGATCTAACTACAATATTAGGATTAGCNAAAAATCCTTGCGATACTTCCTCNANNGTAAATGANGGTAATGANGATTCATCNCTAAACCATAANCCTGTNCTTCTTTGATGTTGTTCTCTTTCNTGNGGAATTACNANAGCAAAGTCTTTTATTGCTAACCTNTTATTGTCATTTTCACTATCAATAAACTGTATNATTTGTCCTCCNTTNGTTTCTAANGCNCCGTANTCACCTCTAATAAAATTNGCCCATTCCCATGCTTGTGATCCNACAAATACAGCTCCACCAACTATNGTTAAAAGCATATANAANGCAACTCTATTCTTNTTATTATTATGNCCNGCNTCAACNGCAAGAACCATAGTTACNGANGAAAAAATAAGNATAAAAGTCATNANNGCNACATAATACATTGGNGCATCAACTCCATGTAAAAATGGNAAGTGAGTAAACACTTCATCGGCAATTGGCCATGAATCAATATGTTTNAATCTTGCAAATCCGTATGNAACAAGAAAACCNGNNAAAGTTAAGGCATCAGAAACNATGAAAAACCACATCATTAATTTACCGTAGCTTGCTTTTAGGGGNTTTCCTNCTCCATCCCAATCATTTTGAACTTCTGCAGAGGAAATNGTTGAACTCATTTAGTCAAAAAATTTTNGACAAAGTTAATGAATTTTTATCCAAAGAAATAGAAAAATAANAACAAATAAAGCCAAAGTAAATCAAGAAAATGCCAGAANGTTACACCTAGTGAAAAACCNAGGNTAGAATCTTNATACTTATTNTTGTAGNGTTTTATAAATTAAAACTGATAAAACAATTAATCCTGCAATTAAATGAAGTATNTGAACAAAAGCTAAAACATAAATAAAAGANGTTGTCACATTNCTTTGAGCACCNGCAAANTAATANCCTTGNTTTATAAAATCATTAAANCCATTAAATTGAAAAAANAGAAANGNNATNCCTAANGCNAANGTNNNCCANAAAAAATTNAANGATTTAGATTTNCCGTTTNGTTTANTTANAAANAACTTTGCANAATGTATNGTAANACTACTAATTACNAATAANATAGTACTNTATGTAAAAGAAANNGGNAGTGTAAAATCAACCAACCAATCAGGNCTTCCTTTACTAACNACATANGCGCTAGTAAGACCACCAAAAGTCATTGTAATGCTCAAAAGAGCAAANAATAACATCATNTTTTTTGCTTTAGCTTCTTTCTTTTTTAAAGTTNNTTCACTCATAAAAATTTATCAATTATATATACTATTTGAATTAATGTCAAATAAANAANNCTNCCATANAATAANTTTNTAGCAGANTTTATATCCATTTTATTATAAAGATTNATTCCTAANATCAACATNATTATTCCAAATATAAATACTACAATAGCCGAGCCAAAATTTATATANAAATCACCAGTTAATCCAGTTACNGGNAATATTGAAACTATCATCATCCATATTATATATAANATGATTTGCANAGCNGTAGTTTTATCTCTATTACCAGTTGGNAACATATTGAAACCNGCTTTTTTATAATCATCATCTAACATCCAGCCAAGAGCCCAAAAATGAGGAAACTGCCAAAAAAATTGTATCATAAATAAAGTCCCAGGNTCNATNCCAAATTTATCAGTTGCAGCAACCCAACCTAACATAAANGGAATAGCTCCTGGAATTGCNCCAACAAAAACTGANAANGGTGTAATAGGTTTTAAGGGTGTATAAATACATGTGTATAAAAAAACNGAAACTGCAGCAAAGAAGGCTGTTTTATAATTTATCATGTAAAGCATAAATAAGCCAACAAGTGTTAAAAGGACTGAAATCCAAAATGCTTTTTGAGTAGTAATTTGTTTTGTTGGAAGNGGTCTTGATTTAGTTCTTTCCATCAAAATATCTTTATCCTTCTCAATTATCTGATTNAAAGAATTNGAGGCTCCAACAATGCAATAACCTCCTAAAACTANGTANAANAGATCTATNGGAACAATTTGATCTACAGCAAGTANATATCCTGCAACAGATGANAAAACNACACTTAAAGCTAATCTAGCTTTGGTTAAAGAAAAGAAAATAGCAGAATTAGTCAACTAAATAATTTAATGGAATGCAAATGTAACTTACAATGATACAGTTTACAAATATGTAAGAANAATTTTACTGTAGTTTAAATGTAATAGGAATACTAAANGGCACTCTTACTGGTCTACCTCTTTGTTTACCTGGTGTCATTCGAGGAAGTTTGCTNATAATNCTATTAGCTTCTTTCTCAAGATTTTTATCAGGACCTCTAGTTCTAATTCCTGAAATAGACCCATCTTTTTGGATTGTAAATTGNACAAATACTCTACCTTGAATNCCCATTTCTTGNGCTATTTCNGGATATCTAAAGTTTTTNTTAATATGTTTTTGAATTTCTTTTTGAAAACAATCTCTTCTTTGTGATTTAGGAACTCTTTCACATCCAGGATAAAGAGGAACATCTTCAATTATTGCAAANGGAACATCTAANTCTAAATCCTCTTCTACAACTTCAACTTCCTCAACNATTTCTTCTTGATCAGTTTCNGTTGATTCAATTATAGTTTCTTCNATCTCTTCCTCATCTTCAACAACTTCAATAATTTCAGGTGCTGGAGGTGGAGGTGGAGGTGGAGGAGTTTTAATTTGTTCAGTAATTGGAATTTCCTCATCGTCATCGGCATCAACATCAAGAGCAATGTAACCATATCCGTCATCATCCCAGTTTTTAAACTCAATTGCTCTCCAAGAAATAAATAATACTAAAAAAAGTCCTATAGCAAAATAGAAAGAACTCTTATTATTTAAATCAACTTGTGGATTCTTTTTAGAAGTCATGGTCAGCTAAAGTAATTTTTTTTTTAAAAAAAGCAAAATAATTGAACCAATAATAGCCCCTGTTGAATTTGCGATAAAATCTCCCCAGTCAAAATATCTTCCAAACGGTAAAATATGTTGTAAAAATTCTAAAAACAGTCCAAATAAAATTGATATTGACAAAAGTAACTTAAGACTAAACCTTGATTTAAATAAAGACATGCCCCATAGCATTATAAAAGTTAAGTATATGATAAGATGTATTAGCTTATCCATCTCAAAAAGCTTAAATCTTGGAATAGTTTCGGGAATTGGAATTAATGATAAAATAACAATTAACAGAGTATATGCAATTGCTAATAACCTAAAGTTTATTTTATCCAGTAATTTCAGAATATGATTTTGAGTCTAATAATTGTTCTAGTTCATCTACATCAGACACTTCAACTTTAATAATCCAGCCCTCACCATATGGTGAATCATTGACTAATTCAGGATTGTCATTCAATGCTTCATTAAATTCAATTATTTTTCCTGACATAGGTAAAAATAAATCAGAAACAGTTTTTACAGCTTCAACTGTACCAAACACTTCGTCTTTTGAAAGTGTTTCGTCTAGTGTATCAACTTCAACATAAACAATATCACCTAATTCACCTTGCGCAAAATCAGTTATACCAACAGTTGCAACGTCACCATCAATCTTAATCCATTCATGATCTTTGGTGTATTTTAAATCTTCCTTTATTTCCATTTTTCTAATTTAATCTAACTTAATTAATTTCCAAAATTATATCTCAAAGTAAATCCTGATCTTATATTCGTTTGTGGAAAAGCTGAAGAAATTTCATATTTAGAAAACATATGATCATAGAAAAATATAGCTGAAAAATTTCTAGTTAGAGCATAATCAGCAGTGAGCTTTGCAGAAATTAGAGTTTGGCCAGCGGAAACTTTATTGTCCTGAATATTTAAATTTCTAATCACTGTCATATTTTTACGCACACTAAAATCAAGTTTTGTGTTTAAATCTCCAACAAATGAATTTGAGTTAGGTGCTAGAGATGAATTTATTCTTACATTTCTAGCTCTATAACCCAACCCAATAACATATTCATTACCCCATGATTCAGTAATAAAATTATTTGCAAGACTTAAAGAAACTGCTCTGTCCTTAATCACATCTAATATTAGTCTCAATGAATTTTTAAATTCAATATCAACTTCAATTAATGGGTTAAACTGTTCCACTAAATTAATATTTGAGTATAATTTTTCACTCATATAATTTCCAGAATTATCAAAGGAATTTGAACTNTAATTTAAGTTAGANCTAAAATTNTTTATTGTAAAACTAGATCTATANCCATGNCCAATTGATAGCCTAGANATAAAATTTTCAAATAATTTNCTNANACCATCATATTGTANAGACCAATTTAATTTTGGGNTTTTTGATATTGGATTTANACTNATATCNTTTGGGTTTNTACCCAAATAGGCTGATAAGAATGAATTNATTAAAACTTCTTGACTGTTTTTTGAAAAACCAATTGGAAAACCNTCGGAATCAAGATTAATATTATTTAAATTTTTCTGNGAAATTANNCTTTGTGCAANTATTAATCTGTTATTCTTCATTTTCTCAAATGANNTAGAAAAGTTTTTATCTCTNCNANTAAANGATGTTTTTAACATATTGGTNGAGATNGAAAAGTTNCCNTAATAATTTGGGTTTAATGCAGAATATGTATTATTNATAACNGAAAAATTTTCTGAAAAATTATTTGAATAACGTCTNTTTGCATTCAAATCAATTCTAATTGAATTNAANANTTCCAATTCACCACTAAAATCAAAATCAGAATTAAATATTTGCTGAAATGGCTGATTAAAATTTGGNAAATCTGTCAACCATCCGTTTTTNGCAGCTTCATATCTAATATCTGACTGATTACCAAAAACNAATCCTATTGATGGTCTTGCTGTTCCTAAAAANCCAATTGATGGAATGTATCCTGGTAAGACTTTTCCTGAATTTTCAGAATAATTAAATCTAACTCTTTTTAAACTTTTAATTAANTCTGNAATNATANANTCATTTTTATTNAGCCANGGAATTGTNCTGTAAATTTTATCAAAATTTAAACTNANAGAAANNTTCTGAGTATTTGCNTTTTGTATTGTNTTAACCCTGCCTAACACTTCACCTGTTTCAGAACTAATATTGTTAAGCATATCGGAGCCTCTTTGCCAATTAAAATCNCCACTGTAATTATAAGATCCNTCAATAAAATTTAAAAANGGAATTAANTTAAAAGGAAGNCTATAGTTAATNCTAAAATTTTGATTAAAATAATCAGGATCTCCAATGTTAAANAAATTATCAAANATNCCNATATCACTGCTATTNAAATCAGACTGNTTTCCGTNTATGNTAGGAACAATATTAGAATTNGANGCATTGTAATTAACTCTNATTGATTTTGTTAAATTTTGAGATAATGANAAACGCCAATCAAATAAAAATTTCTTTTGAGAAAGTTCTGGAATAGGAATTTGACTATTAGAATTTANACCTGAGTAATTAATCTCTCTAAATTTNTGAGTATATAAACTTCTNAAAAAATTACCTGANAANGAAAGATTTGAGGGCAATGGATTAAAGTTGAACTCTTTAAGCCAATTTAAATACTTAGATTCTTTGGATACTAANTTTTCAAATGGNTAAATACTTAAATCTTCAAAATTATATGAATAATTTGCATTAGCTCTTACAGATTTTCTNTCTGCATATTCAAGTTCATAATCTTTATANTTGTTTTCACTATATGTGTAGGAAAAGTTTAAATTTTCAACATCATAAAATCTTTTCTTTTCTTGACTATTTTTTTTCTTTGAAAGCCCAAGAATACTAAAACTTTTCGAGGTTGATAAAATTTGAGATTGATTTACTATTGAATCTTTATTATTTGATAAATCTAAAACTTTGTTTAACTCTATATCATCATAAAAACTATCATATTTAGGTTTAGTAATTTCNTCAGAATANGTNTAGCTAACAGGGATNTTNATCCCCCAATCTTCAGGNAATAATTGTCCAGCATTAATATTAGAAATAAAATTNAATTGCTTGTANGAATCATTAGANCGTTCGTTNGGTGATTTATCAATTGACCCAAATCCAATAGATGAAATCCTNCCATTTAATGATATGNTTGCAAAATCAGCAANATTTGCATCCAAATTAGCAATNGCTGACCATCCTCCACTATTTTTAATGTTAGATATTCTNAGTTCATTAAACCATACTTCACCAGANAATGNATTACCAATTTTTTCTGAGGGATTTTTCAATCCCAAAAGAACTGTTTTTACTCTNCCTANTGANGGNTTTCCTCTAATNGAAAATTTATATTTTTTTTCACCNGGCAACTGGCTAATTTGAGTAAACTCATCAATTACATTTAATTCTTCATCAAAATAAATTGCTTCATTACTTTGTATTTTTTGTGAAATAACTTCNAGCTTAATTTTTAAAAATTTCTCTAAATCAAATTCAATTGAATTACTTTCTGGTTTCCAAACTTGCTCAGGAGATAATCTTGAATCAAAATTAGAATTAAATGAAGTTGGCTTTAATGGAACTTCAATTTGATAATAATTNTCATTAATGTCTGAGCCTAACCTTAAAAAAGCAACAAGTCTTTCGTCAAATTTTTCTTCAACTCCATCACCAGGNAANTTTGGTCTATCANTCAAAGATTCTGCATGGATGTACATTTTCATTCTTTTATATTGACGTAAATCAAGATCTATATTTTTATANACTGCTCTTGAGTCAGCAGGTTGAAGATCTTTAACCTTTAATGTTAAAGATTGTTCGTTTTGNCTAATTATTGAATTGTTACTAAATACTTCTTCTCTTTCGATTCCAGGTGGTAAAACATAATTTACTGGGAGTCTATTTTCATTTTCATGGATATTAACTGTNCCAATTTCAAAATTGGTTTCANGATATANATTATTGTTGTTATTTAATGGCAGAGTAAATCGCTTCCAATCTGTCTTTACTAANTCNAGNGTNNCNAATCTCAAAGTAGTTGGGTTTTCAAAATCCTTTAATGCTAGTCGAATGAAACTNATAGACTTTAAATCATTAATACCATTNATAGANTTAAANTATTGATTGATACTCTTTCCTTCATAATATTCTTTAAAAATTGGAACCTTAAATAAAATCCACCTTGAANTTATATTATTACCATTNGGAANTTTAACATTATTNTTTTCTCTNACATCAGCCACAAATGGATGATTATCTTTTGACATATTTTTAAACAAAGGAATTTTATACTCAAAATAGCTGTTAATTCTATTCATAGTATTATCATTGTTTACATCTTCAACATCTGGAATATTNGAAGACCCTCTATTATTTGAACTTGCATTTACGGGCGAATTACCTTGAACCCCATTATAATANTTATAGCGATCTAANATATTTCCNCTTTGATCCAAATAATACTTGTAATTATCATTAGCAGGATCACTTGAATTTCCATTATNATAAAATTNTAATTCGTCAATATCATCTAGCCCATCATAGCCTAAATCTTGTGATTCTCTTTCACTGATATTTGAACTGAAAGAATAAGTTAANGATTGNCTAGTAGGTGTACGNCCCCAATTAGATAATTGAAAATTACTTTCATTATTATTAGGTAAACCATTTTCAAATTGTTTTTTTCCATCTGGAAGAATATCCTCAGAAATNTTCCCCAAATGAAATAAAATTTCACCGATTTTTNAATCACNAGAATTGTTNTTTGAAAAATNATCTAAAAGCCAAAATTGAATATACTCNACATTAGTTTTTTTAAAATTNGTGCTATTAATTTTTCTTGTTATTCCAGACCAATTCTTTTTATTATCANTTTTAAAATCTAATTCCTGATTATTATTNTAAGGNCCCTTTTCATTTGGATAATAGGTNAAGTCAAATGTGGATTGTATTCGTGATTCACCTTGGTATAAATCTATTTCAGGAAATATTTCATCAATAAATATTCTTCTNCTTGAATTTTTAGATATNTCATCTAAACTAATATCATTTGGCCTTCTAGATGAATAAAAGATAGGNTCAATAGTGTACCANGATAATCTNGCTCTGTTATAACCAGCTCTTAAATCATTATTNCCANATTCATATCCNGCAAATCCNACTGGNATACTTGATAANTTCCAAGANTGAGGNNCTCTTAAATCTATTTTATTTTGACTNGCTTCAAAATCATCAATNTANANACTAGCTGATTCGTCATATCCTGATTTTCTTGGNTCNGACGATTTCAAAACNGCAAACTCTGTNTTTAANGATATNTTTGANANNACATCTGTATNAANATTTGGNAANTTGTTAACNATTCTNGTNAAAAATGGNGCNTCAGAAAAATAGNCTGNATTGATACCAAATGTAGTATTATTNACAGGTTCAANNCCATAATTTGATTTTCTNGAAATNGATNTNTCACTTAANTTNAAAAGAGTNGCTCCTATTTTAAATTTATCNNTAAACTTNTGTTCNACATTNAANCCNGAAAATCTTCTTTTTTGTTGATTNTAAAAGGAATTNCTTTCAGTNGATATTTCAATAGGAATATTTGAGTTTTTTAATGACTCATCNAAAATTTCAACATTTCCATTTTGNTAATTTACNAGGTAATCTATTCCTTCNCTNAAAATTCTTCCNCCNGCTGAAACAACAATTGANCCTTGTGCAATNTTAAATTCACCAGTATTAATTCCATCATTTGAAGAAGTNCTTTTNTACTTTCCTCTAATATTAAATTTATTTTTTTCTATAAATTTTTCAGCNGAAGTCTTNCCAAATNTATACATCTCATTATAAACATATTTTAGCTGATTTTGATTNTAAGTTGTCNGATCATTATAATTTTCATTTTGNTTATTTCTTAATTTTTCAAATAAAAATTTNCCNAATGGTTCTTCTTTTGGAAAAACTAATAAGCCNTTATTTTTNATNATTGTAATACCATCNATTGCATCAAAAAAACCATCTCCNCCTTNNTGNAAATTNCCGTTGGAGTCTAATTTATCTAATTCAAAAAGGTTTAATAACCTTCTTTTTTCTAAATCCTGAGGCCAGGTATTATTATCAATTGGTGATATATAATTTAACGATGATGGATTATTATAAAATATGTTTAATCTAAAATCAATTTCAGAAATTTGAAATGAACCAAGACTATAAATATTTTTCATAGTTAGTTTCCATACTGGTTGTCTAACATTATTTATACTACTTTTTAATAGTTTAACTATTAATCCCTTTCTAACTACTTGGTTGTTTGAATTATCAACAGACACAATTCCATCATCTGAAAACTCACCTACTTGAAAAATTTTTCCGTTTAAAGTATATTGAAATGACACACCTAAAACCTCATCATTATTTAGTGATTGTTGTAGTGAAATATAGCCTAGTTGTTCGTCATAAGAATATTCGCTTTCATCCAGTTTTCTTGCATTTTCAAGAATGGAGTAGTCTGATCCCTCATTAAAAAGATTTGGATTAGTTGAAAACCCATTATTAACATTAGTTATATCTCTTATATTTTCATTTAATAAATTTTGACCTATTCTGTTAGGATCAAAATTATTTACAGAATTATCTGGATTTAGATTGGGATCATTTTGAACAAAAAAATTAGGAACTAAATTATCTGTATTTGTAAATTCAGGGTCAGTTTCAGCTAGATCTTGAAGCGCAATAATATTTCTTACATCATCAGTTTCGTTAGATTTATTTGTGACCCAAACTTCTAATCTTGTAATTCTTATCGGTGAATTAACATATGGATATGTTTCTAAAAATTTATCGAAATTTTTCCTAAAAAAATGTGCTAAATAAAAATGTCTATTGCTTTCATAATCAAGAGCTGAAAAAGAAAACTCATTCATTGATCCATCTGCACTAGATGATAAAGTTTTGGATTGAGATCTTTGTTCTGATAAAACAGCATCAATTGTTGTGTTACCAAATTTCAACTGAGTCTTAAATCCAAACAAACTTTGAGCACCACTAATTAAAGATCCACTTGTTGGCATACTTACATTTCCAAGCTCAATTTTTTGAATTATGTCATCTTCATTAGGTGTATAATCTAATTTTAGTAGATTTTGAAAATCAAAAGTTGATTGAGAATCATAATTTGAATTTATTGTTAGCTTTTCTCCAATTTTACCACTTAAACTAAGAGATATTAATTGATTAAAATCTAACCCAAGATTACTTCGGTTTCTTACTGGAATTGTAGGGTTATCTCTTTTATTATATCTAGCGCCCAAGTCAATTGCAACAGAACCTTGCGGAATTAACTCAATTTCATTCCCTCCAAAAATAGATTCAAAAAAGTTAGAATTAATATATAAATCTGGAAGTAAATTTCTTCTTTCATCTTGATCTTCATTATCAATCAATGAAACTTGCTCATTAAAATATTTATCAATCAAATCTTTTCTAAAAATCTTTCTGTAATCTTCAGGGCTTAATTTTAGTGGTAATCCAACGTCAATTTGCCCAATCTTAGATTGATAGATATATAAATTTGTTTTTGGATCATATTTATATTTTGAAATTAGACTAGAAGGTTGTTTTAATTTAAATTCTCCTATATACACAGTATTATTAATTGTATCTAGTGTAATTTTTTGTTGTGAAAAGGAATAAAAAAAACAGAAAAATAGAATAAGAGTTAAATGAACTCTTTTAAGAACTTTGATATTTGAAAACCAAATTATCAAAATAAATTATAATTTATTAAGTGCTTTTTTTATTAAGCTTTCAACAGTAATTCCATGATTTTCAGTTTTGATTTGATTAACAATTTTAGAAGTTTGTTTTCTTGAATAGCCTAGCACTTCTAATGCTGTAATTGCTTCATCAGCATCTTTACTAATCATTTGAATTTGTGTGTCATCTGATTCAAGAGAAAGAACTTTATCTTTTAATTCTAAAATTATTCTCTGCGCAGTTTTTGAACCAATACCTTTAATTGATTGAACAGAATTAACATCTTCGTTGTTAATGGAAGATATAATTTCAACAGGTGTCAATGATGAAAGCATTGTTCTAGCTGTGCTTGCTCCAACGCCTGAAACTGAAATTAATAATTTAAAAAGTTCTCTTTCAGATTTAGTTGAAAATCCAAATAAAGTGTGAGAATCTTCTTTAACAATTAAATGAGTAAAAAGTTTAATATTCTCCTCATCATTCAATTGTGAATAAGTATTAAGAGATATATTAATACTATATCCAACTCCATTACAATCAACAACCAATTCTGTAGGAGATTTTTCTACTAGTCTTCCCTTAATTTGTGTAATCATTTTACTAAGTTACTACTTTCTGTTTTGAGCATCGACAACAGCAATAGCTGACATATTTACAATTTCATCAACACTAGCTTTTAATTGCAAAATATGTACCGGCTTGTCCATTCCCATCATTATTGGACCAATAGACATAGCATCATCCAGTTCTTTTATTACTTTGTAAGTAATATTTGCTGAATCTAGGTTTGGAAAAACCAATACATTTACTTTTTGACCAGAAAGCTTAGAAAACTCAAACTTATTAGCTAGCATTAACTTATTCAAAGCAAAATCTGACTGTACAGGTCCGTCAACAATTAAGTCTGGTGAACTTCTACGAAGAAATTTTACGGCTCTATCAACTTTTTTTGCCATAGGATGTTCAGAAGATCCAAAATTTGAATATGATAGCATCGCAATTACAGGATCAAAACCAAACATTTTTGCTGTTTCAGCAGCCAATATTCCGATGTATCCTAATTCATTATACTTTGGATTAATATTGATAGAAGTATCAGCTAAAAAAATTGGACCCTTACTAGTTATCATCAAGTTAGCTGCAGCAACTTTTCTAACACCCTCACTCTTTCCAATAACTTTTAAAACAGGCTTAATCACTTCAGGATAGCTTCTTGAGTAACCCGAAATTAAAGCATCTGCCTCACCCAATTTTACCATCATTGAACCAAAATAATCTCTCCTTCTCATCAAGCCTTCTGCTTGACTTAAGGTGATACCTTTATCTTTTTTTAATTTAAAAAATTGCTTAGCATATCTCTTAATTGTTGAAATAGCTTTTTTCTTACTTAAATCAATAATTTTTAAATCATGTTCAAAATCTATTTCAATCATTAATTGTTTAATTCTTTTCTTTCTTCCAACCAGAATTGGTATCCCTATTCCTTCATCATAAACAATTTGTGCAGCCTTCAAAACATCGAGTCTGTCAGCCTCTACATATACAATCTTTTTTGGATCTTGCTTTGCCTTAGCAATAAGCAATCTGATTATTTTATTATTATTTCCTAATCGGGATTCTAGCTCTCTTTCATATCTTTCCCAATTATCAATATTTTCTCTTGCTACACCAGAATCAATAGCAGCTTTAGCAACTCTTAATGGAATTTTCGATATTAATCTTGGATCAAAAGGTTTAGGGATAATATAATCTCTACCAAAAATTAGCTTTGTTTCGCCATATGCTACATTAACATTTTCAGGGACTGGCTCTTTGGCTAATTCAGCCAATGCATAAACAGCTGCCATTTTCATTTTTTCATTAATTTTTGAAGCTCTTACATCAAGTGCTCCACGAAATATAAATGGAAATCCTAGTACATTATTAACTTGGTTTGGATGATCACTTCTCCCTGTTGCTATAATTAAATCGTCTCTCGTTCTTTTAGCTTGGTTATAATTAATTTCAGGGTCAGGATTTGCCATTGCAAAAACAATAGGATTTTCTGACATTGACTTAAGCATATCAACACTCATCATGTCTGCTTTTGACAAACCAATAAAAACATCAGATCCATTTAATGCATCATCCAAACTTTTAATATTTATGTTTTTAGTTATAAATTCTTTTTTCTCATTTGATAAATTATCTCTATTGGTATTGATTGGCCCTTTACTATCAAACATTATAATATTATCTTTCTTAACTCCTAATGCAACATACATTTTAGCACATGAAATGGCTGCAGCTCCTGCACCACAGATTACCATTTTAATTTTTTTGACGTCTTTTTCTGCAAGTTCTAAAGCATTTAAAAGAGCTGCTCCAGATATAATTGCAGTACCATGCTGATCATCATGCATTACTGGAATATTCAGCTCATCTACTAATCTTCTTTCAATTTCAAAAGCTTCTGGTGCTTTAATATCTTCTAGATTTATTCCACCAAAAGTTGGTGCAATATTTTTAACTGTTTGTATAAACTGATCAATATCTTTTGTGTCAACTTCAATATCAAAAACATCTATATCAGCAAATATTTTAAATAAAAGGCCTTTGCCTTCCATTACAGGTTTTGATGCTAAAGGTCCAATATCACCTAATCCTAAAACAGCTGTTCCATTAGAAATTACTGCAACTAGATTTGATTTTGAGGTGTATTTATATACATCATCAGGATTTTGATTAATTTCTAAACATGGATATGCAACACCTGGAGAATATGCTAAAGATAAATCTCTCTGAGTTTGATGTTTTTTAGTTGGCTCAACTTTTATTTTACCAGGCTTGGGCTTAGAATGATATACTAGTGCTTTTCTTCTTTCCCTTTCTTGACTCATATTACCTAAGAATTAAATTTGAAATAAAATCACCAAGCAAATAACCTAATCCTAAACATATTGGATACAATAAGAATAACCACAAGTAATCAATAACTGATAAATTATTTGGTTCATTTTTTGTTAAGTTATTAAGAAAATCATACCAACTTGCTATGCCAAGTTTTGAAATAATAAAATTACAAAGGATAGCAACTATAAGAATTGATACTCCAATTATGTACAATCGAACCATATACCAACCAAAAATAGTTAATTAATGATATCTCAAAAACTTTATACATTTTAATTTATATTTACCCCCGCACGTGAGATTTTTGTTTAAAATATTATTGCT
>NZZF01000047.1 GCA_002702385.1 Flavobacteriaceae bacterium
CTTTTTCTTTAAAACTTCTTTAATTGCTTCATAATTTTCTATAATTCCATTGTGAACAATGAATAATTCTCCTGAGTTAGAACTGTGTGGGTGAGAGTTTATTTTACTTGGAATTCCGTGAGTAGCCCATCTTGTATGTCCTATTCCAGTTGTTGCAAAATCAAGTTCAGGTTCAATTAAAGTTTTCTCTAGTGTTGCAATTTTCCCTTTGCATTTCTTTAAATAAGCTTTTTGATTAAAAAGAATAATTCCAGATGAATCGTATCCTCTGTATTCAAGTTTCTTTAATCCAGTAATTAAAAAATCCTTTGCTGGATTTGAACCAATATAACCTACTATTCCACACATAATTTAGTTTCTGATAATCATTTGAATTTCATTTTGAACAAATCCTAATTTATTATAAAAAGGTATGTTTGATTCTTTTGAATTTAGAATAATCTTATCGCAGGATTTTGACTTAGAAAAATTAATGAGATGTTCAATTAAAAGTTTTCCAATTCCCTTGCCTCTTTCATTTTTATCAACAACTACATCTTCAATTAAGCAAGATCTTCTATTTAACTTCTCAATAATATGAATTGAAGCAAAACCAATGATGGTTTCATTATTTACAGCTACAAAACCAAAATTACTTTGATCATTTATGAAATTTAAATTTATATCATTATCAAAGTTTTTTGAAAACCCATCAATTAATAGATTTTTTACACTTGAAAAGTCCTTTTCTTTAAAATCTGAAATTTTTATCACCAGGCAAAACTAATTTTTAATTGCCATCCAACTGAGTAAGCTTTAGATTAGTTTTAAACTTTTAGCAATAGTTTAATATTAGAGCTTGATACTTAACGAATTAATAAATTATTTGATCAAAAGTTAATTTAATCTAAAAGAAATAGGTATTCCGTATGTTATTTTAACATTTTTACCGTTAAAAGTAGCAGGTTTAGAAACTAAAAGAGATGATATAATTCTATAAGCCTCATCTTCCAATATTCTGTCAGGTCCAATTGTCGTAAAATCAATAAGGTAACCATATTGATCAATCGAAAACTGAATGAATACATCTCCTTCAATTTTATTTTTTATGGCTTTTCTAGGATACTTGAAATTTTCACTTATATGTTGAGCTATAGCATTTTCGAAACAAGATTTAGATTCTTCTCCAGTCTTTTCCTCGCAACCTTTTAAAATTGGAGCATCTTCAACTTCATCAAAACTTAGTTCTCTAGGAATTTGATATTTAATAGATATTTGAAATGTTTTTTTTGTAGGGATACCATCAACCTTTGCAGGTATTAACAACGGTAATTTTTCCATTATTTGTAGTGCAGCAACTTGAAATAATTGTTTTGCAGCTTTAAAAGCTTCTCTTTCTATAAAACTAACCCCAACTACATTAGCAGTTGGTATTATATTATTAATCTCTCCATTTTCATTAATATCAAATCTAACTCTAACTAATGCCTCTAAGTCTAAATCCCAAGCAGATTTTGGATAAAAAAAGTTACTTTCTATATGATCTTGAATTGTATCCATAAAACATTGTTCTTGTTTGGAATCTGGTAGAAGTTTACATATAGGAAATACTGGAAAAACTTCAACTGGATTCGATTCGGATTGGGCATAGTTATTGATACTTATCAATAATATTAATAAAATAAGTTTTTTCATTTAAGAGTAAAGTTAATACAATATGGCAAGACATCTTACTTTAAGATCTGGTAATCCTGCACTTAATAAAAATTCCTTTAAAAATTTAACTGTTAATAAATCTACAGGACCAATTTTAAGAGATGAACTTATGACTATTAAAGGAACAGTTGATAAAACAGCTATTTCTTTATTGTTAATGATTGCATCTGGATATTATACTTTTAGTGAGCAAATAGTTTCTTTAATTTTGCCCGGTGCTATAATAGGTTTAATCATAGCAATATTTACAATTTTTAGAAAACAGTACGCTCCTTTAACCGTCCCTTTGTATGCACTTTCTCAAGGTTTATTTTTAGGGGGTATCTCTTTTATGTATTCCCAAATGATTGAAGGTATTGTCTATAATGCAATTCTTCTAACTGTTGCTATCTTATTGTCACTTCTTTTAGCATATAGATCTGGAATTATAAAGCCAACTGAAAACTTCAAATTAGGAATTTTTGCCGCTACAGGAGGTATATTATTGTTTTACCTTATCTCAATCATTTCAAGTTTCTTTGGCACTGGATTTTCTGTTTTAGATCCAACGAACGGATCTATGACAAGTATTCTTGTAAGTCTTTTTGTAGTAATTATTGCATCATTAAACTTAGTCTTAGATTTTGATTTTATTGAAGAAGCATCTGAAAATGGCGCTCCAAAATATATGGAATGGTATGGAGCTTTTGGTCTATTAGTTACATTGGTTTGGTTGTATTTAGAAATACTTAGATTATTTCTAAAAATTAATTCAAGAGATTAGAGGATTAAATCTAAAAGTTTTTCCCGTACATCTAGTTTGTAAAACACATCACTTTCTCTTGTAGGATTAACTCTATTTGTTAAAAAAATAAAAATCAAATCTTTTTTTGGATCTACCCAATACATAGTCCCAGTAAAACCTGTGTGACCAAAACTATCTTTAGATAAATTAGAGTGAGGATAAATTATTGATCCATTTGATATATACCTTACTTTATCAAAGCCTAATCCTCTTCGATTAAGTGAATCATTGATTATATTATTTTCTGTGAATTTATTAAACAATTTAGTGTCAAATAGAGCGGACTCCTTGTCTATTAAATTGTTGAGTAAACTACCTAAGCTTTCTGCATTTGCAAAAAGGCCTGCATTAGCAGAAATACCGCCCATTAAAGCAGCTGTTTCATCATGAACAGTCCCATGAACTAACTCATTTCTAAAGAGTAAGTCCATTTCGGTAGGAACAATCTTGTTTAAATAATAATTTTTTAAAGGGTTAAATGTAATTTGATAATTATTATAAAATGATTGAGTTAAAAAATCATCAAAACTGATTCCAGACATATTTTCTGTAAGTTCAGGAATCAAACAGAAAAAAAGTCCAGAATATCTATATTCTCCAACATTATTTAGTTCAGATTTTCTTATTCTCTTTTTGATTATTTTATAAAAATTAGATTTAATAAATAAATTTTTTGAAAGAGATAAATTGTTTGATTTTTTCTTTTTAGATATAAATCTCTTTTTAAGATTCCCGTTTCTTTTTAATAAAGTAAATTGGTGACTTATATAAGGCTTCCATCCAGCGGTATGAGTAAGTAAATCCTTTATTTTCGATTCTCCCATTTTAGTCCTTTTAAATTCCTTAAAATATTTTTTAATAGGAGAATGGATATCCAAATTATAGTCTTGGACTAGTTTCATAATAGCTAAACTCCCTGCCATTGTTTTGGTAATTGATGCTAAATCATATATGTGATTATTTTCTACTTTGGTAATTGAATCATAAGTGTGAAATCCATATGACTTTGAATAAATAAAATCGCCTTTTTTTATAAAAATTTGGGCACTTGGAAATGCTTTTAATTTTATGGAATTATTAATTAAACTGTCAATTAAGTTTGAGTTTTGGGAAAACCCATATGAACACGAAAAAAGTATAATAACAACTATCTTAAATCTCATAGATTAGGAATTTTCAACTCATAATCTTCAACCAATGCTTTTTCAATTATAAGTTGTTTGTGAAGAGCTTTTATTGTATCAGTATAATTAACATCATTAATTCTATTCTTATTTTCTTTAGGATCTATGCTCAAATCGTAAAATTCCCATGTAGGAGTTGTCTTTTTTAGATTAACTCCTGTTTTATTTAGCCCATCTCCATAATTATAAATCAGTTTGTGATTTTTAGATCGAATACCCAAATGAGCAGGTCTTTTTACATCATGTTGCCAATATCTGTAATAAATGAACTCTCTTTTTTGAGAGGATTTACCAGTCAATATATTTTTAAAACTTGACCCTTGAAAACTGGGGGGATCATTTAGATTGGCAAAATCTAAAAATAATGAGGGAATATCAATATTTAACAACAAGTCTTGAACTCTTGTGTCCTGTTGTAATAATTTTGGATATGAAATAACAAACGGCATTCTTGCAGATTCTTCATAAAACCATCTCTTATCCATGTAACCATGTTCACCCAAAAAATAGCCTTGATCAGATGTGTAAATAACTATAGTATTCTCAATTAGATTTTCACCTTCCAAATAGTCTAAAATTTTTACAATATTATCGTCGATTGCAGCTCCGCTTCTTAAAAAATCAGCTATGAACTTTTGATATGTTTTGGATCTAATTTCTTTTCTATTTATATTTTCAGTATCAACTGGATTACCTGGATATCTTTTGACTTCATTTTTTGCATCGTTTTGCCATCTTTCAGTGAGATTTTCAACAATCTGACCAATATGCGATCTTCCAGAATCATTAGGATCAAATTCATATAGCGATTCTGGTTCAGGAAATTTTACATTTTCATTTAAAGAATTATGTCTTTCTGGATAATCAAAAGGTTCGTGAGTAGCTTTGAAGTGAGTCATCATAAAAAAAGGCTTATCCTTATCTATTTTTCTCAACCAATCAATGGAACTGTCTCCTATTATATCAGCAGAAAATCCATTTTCTTGAAGACCTCCTCTGCTTCCATCTTCCCAATTTTCACGAGTTTTAAAATAGGGATCATTATATAAACCTTGACCTGGAAGAACCTTGTAATAATCGAATCCAGATGGCTCTTTTTTTAAATGCCATTTTCCAACTAAAGAAGTTTGATAACCGTTTTTTTGTAGAATTTTAGCAACATTTAATGAGTCTGGATCTAATGCGTCAGGCAGATTGTAAACACCATTAATATGACTATATTGACCTGTTAGTATAGAAGCCCTGCTTGGAACACAAATTGAATTAGTACAAAATAAATTTTCTAGAACAACACCTGATTTTTCAAGTCGTTTTATTCCATCATTTTTCACATAGTCTTGTAAAATTCCACCATATATTCCCCAAGCTTGTGATGTATGATCATCAGACATTATAAATAGTATATTTGGCCTGTCTAATTCATTTTTGTCACAGCTTAAAAAAAATAACAATATTACTAGGGTTACTTTTTTCATAGTTTTCAAACTAGATTATTTTTAATAAATTATATAGTAAATTAGGAATTAATTTTCAATTCATTAATTTAATTGATGCTTACAAAAAAAATATTTTGGTGTTCTATTTTATTGTTGTTTTCAACAATTATTTTATCACAAGAAAGAATGAATAAACTAGCTAATCAAAAGAGTTTATATCTAAAGCAGCACTCTACTAATCCAGTAGATTGGATGCCATGGGGTTCAGAAGCTTTGGATTTAGCTAAACAAGAAAATAAACTTGTTTTAATTAGCGTTGGATACTCATCATGTCATTGGTGTCATGTAATGGAAGAGGAAACATTTAGTAATTCAGAAGTTGCTGAAGTTATGAACTCTAATTTTATCAATATTAAAGTTGATAGAGAAGAAAGGCCTGATGTTGATGAATTGTATATGAAATCTTTGATGTTAATGACAGGAAGTGGTGGATGGCCAATGAATATAATTGCTCTACCGGATGGATCTCCAATTTGGGGAGGAACCTATTTGCCAAAAACCAATTGGATGAGTGTTTTAGTTCAGATTGATGAATTATTTAAAAAAAGATTTAATGATGTCCAAGATTATGCAAATAAACTTAAAAAGGGACTTCAGCAAGAAAACATGATTCAAGTCAAACTTGAAAGTGAAGACCTTTTTGAAAAAATAAGAGAAACATCATCATCGTCTTTTGAATTTACTGACAAAACAAATGGGGGATTAAAGACTTCACAAAAATTTCATTTACCATCAATGCTTAGTTTTTTTCTTCGTGCTGGATATCAGTTTGAAGAAAAAAGATATCATGATCATGTTAGTCTAACATTAAAAAACATTGCATATGGGGGGATTAATGATCATGTTGGTGGTGGGCTCCACAGATATACTGTTGATTCAATATGGCATGTTCCTCATTTTGAAAAAATGCTTTATGATAATGCTCAAATGCTTTCTGTATTTTCAAAAGCTTATAAATTAAATAATGACTTGTTATACAAAGATCAGATTGAAAAAATATTCAATTTTCTTGAACGAGAGTTAACTTCTAATGATAAATTAATTTATTCTAGTATATCTGCAATAACTGAAATTAATAGCAGAAAAGTTGAGGGAGATTTTTATGTGTGGAATAAAAATGAAATTAAAAATATACTTAAAGATAATTATGAAGTTTTTTCGGAATACTTTAATGTTAATGAATTAGGATATTGGGAAAAGGATAAATACATTTTAAAAAGAGAAAAAGACAATTCATATTTCACAAAAAAATTCAAAATCTCCAATGACAAATTAGAAAAGATATTATCCAAATCTTTAATTGATTTAAATGCAATGCGTGAACAAAGAGTCAAGCCAGAAATTGATAAAAAAGTTATAACATCATGGAATTCATTAACCGTAATAGGATTAAATGATGCTTTTGAAGCTACTGGAGATAAAAAATATTTAAAAAAGGCTTTAGAAATTGCAAAAGCAATAGAAAATAATTTAATAGATGATAAATTAAATATTAAAAGGTCATTATCAATCTCTGACGAGAAAATTCAATTTTTAGAAGATTATAGTTATCTGATATCTGCATATTTAGGATTATATCAATCAACATTTGATTATAAATGGATTGAAAAAGCAGAAGCTTTAACTAATAAATCAATTGAAATTTTTTCAGATACAGAATCAAGTTTTTTTAAATTTAGTTCGGATCAATCATTATTATTCACTGGAAACTTTATTGATTTAAGAGATGGTGTAATCCCCTCGGCAAACTCAATCATGAGTAATAATCTATTTATGCTTTCCCATTTCACAGGAAATAGAGATTATTTAAACAAAGGTGAACTTATGATAAAATCTGCTCTTAACAAGATAATGTCTGAGCCATTAGATTATATGAACTGGCTTAATGTTGCTTTAAGTTATTCAAAGAACTTTTATGAAATTGTTGTAACGGGTAAAGATGCTTATAAGATGTCTGGTGAAATCAAATCTAAATATTTACCAAATGTTTTAATTGCTGCCTCGAATAAAGATTCAAAGGAGTATTTACTTAATAATAGATATGTTAAAGGTGAGAATTTAATTTATGTCTGTGTGAATAATTCTTGTAAATTCCCTGTAAATAAAGTTAATGAGGCTTTAAAAATACTAAATGATTAATATGAAAAAAATTACATTATTACTTTATGGATTTTTAATTGGCATATCAGTAATGTCATGTGATAAACCAAAAGAGATTAAGCCAAATATTGTATTTATTCTTGCTGATGATTTGGGTTATGCTGATCTCTCATCCTATGGTTCAGAATTTATTAATACACCATTTCTTGATGAAATGGCGTTAAATGGAGCTAAATTAACCTCCTATTATTCATCGCAAGCAGTATGCTCTGCCTCTAGAGCTGCAATACTTACTGGGGCGTATTCAAATAGAATTGGTATTAATGGAGCATTTGGACCTAAATCTAAAAGAGGTATTAATGAAAATGAATTATTGATTTCAGAAATGTTAAAAGAAAATGGCTATAAGACTGGAATTTTTGGCAAGTGGCATCTTGGAGATGCTGATAAATTTAAACCTACAAGACATGGTTTTGATGAATTTTTCGGAATTCTTTTTTCTAACGATATGTGGCCATTTCATCCTGAATTTCCAAACGCTTTTCCTGATGATTTGTTATTATATAGAAATGAAAAGCCAATAGAAACATTAATTGATCAATCTGATTTAACAAAAAGAATAACTGACGAGAGTGTAAGATTTATAAACGAAAACAAAGACAATCCATTTTTCTTATACATACCTCATCCTCAACCACATGTTCCTCTTTTTGCTTCCAATGAGTTTAATGGAAGCACCGGAGAAGGATTATATGCTGATGTTATTACTGAAATTGATTTTTCGGTTGGAAGAGTTTTAGAGGCCTTAGAAAAAAATGGTTTGTCAGAAAACACTATTGTTGTATTCACATCTGACAATGGACCTTGGCTTTCATATGGTGACCATGCAGGTTCCTCAGGAATTTATAGAGAAGGTAAAGGAACTGCTTGGGAAGGAGGCCAAAGAGTGCCTTGTATTGTGAAGTATCCTGATGAAATAAGTGCCGGGACAGTCATTGATGAACCCTTAATGGGGATTGATTGGTTACCAACTTTTGCAAGTTTGACCGATTCAAAACTATCTTCTAATAAAATTGATGGAAAAAATATTTGGCCTTTATTAACCTCTGAAACTAATAAAAGCCCCCATGAAGCCCTTTATTTTTACTACAAGCAAAATGAGCTTCATGCAGTAAGGTCTGGCGATTGGAAACTGTACTTTCCAAGATCATATAGATCGTTAAATGGTAGGCCTGGTGGAATAGATGGTGTACCGGTTAAATATGATCAAAATATTGTTTCTGAAAATGAATTATATAATTTGAAGAGTGATCCTAAAGAATTAAATAATGTCTTAAATGATTATCCGGAGATAGTTAGTAAACTAGAGAAAATGGGCGAAGATGCAAGATATGACCTTGGAGATAATTTGACTAATGTCAAAGGAGTTGGATCAAGAGAAGTTGGAAAAATAACACCTTAATTATGGTTAGAAGAAATTTTTTAAAAAATTCTATATATGGCTCTTTGTCTGCATCAACGATCATGAGTTTGTCAAATAAGACTAATACTACTGTAAAGTCTGTTCCAAGAATCATATCAACATGGAAACATGGAGTAAATGCCAATAAAATTGCATGGAAAAAATTAAATAATGGCGAAGGGGGTTTAAGTGCAGTTGAATATGGAGTTAGAGACTCTGAAAATGATCCAAATGAAAGATCAGTTGGATATGGGGGCTTACCCGATCGTGAAGGTAAAGTAACTTTAGATGCTTGTATTATGGATTCAAATAATGATTGTGGATCTGTAAGTTTTTTAGAAAATATTAAGAACCCAATTTCAGTTGCAAGACTAGTTATGGAAAAAACTCCTCACATAATGTTATCCGGAAAAGGTGCTTTTGATTTTGCAATAGAAAATGGCTTTAAAAGTGAAAATTTATTAACTGAGCAATCAAAAAAAGATTGGCAAAATTGGTTAAAAAAATCTGAGTATAAGCCAGTTATTAATATTGAAAATCATGATACAATTAGTATGTTATTGATTGATTCTGATCGTAATTTATTTGGGGCATGCACAACTAGTGGAGCAGCTTGGAAAATGCATGGAAGAGTTGGAGACTCTCCTATAATAGGTGCTGGTCTTTTTCTTGATAATGATGTCGGTGCAGCAGCAGCTACAGGTTTAGGTGAGGCAGTAATTAGAACTGCTGGTAGTGCTATGGTCGTTGAATGTATGAGAAATGGAATGTCACCCATTGAAGCATGTAAAGAGGTTGTTCATAGGATTTCCAATTTGCATAGAAACAGACCTGAATGGGAATATTTACAAGTTGGTTTTATTGCTCTGAGTAAAACTGGGGATTATGCTGGATACAGTTTGAAAAAGGGATTTAATTTTGCCTTAACAGATGACGAAAATGATTCTGTTTTAATTGATGCAACATACAATATATAATGGAAGAAATAATTAAATATTTAGGCAATTTTCATCCTGTGTTACTACACTTGCCAATAGGAGCTTTTTTATTTACTTTTCTTTTATTCATCTCCCAAAAATATTTGAAATCAAATTTTGATCCTGCCGTAAGATTAGGTTTATTGTTTTCTTTTATAACTTCAATTATTACATCTGTTTTTGGATATATACTTCATTTAAATGGAGATTATGACAGTGTTCTTGTTGATAGACATATGTGGTTGGCAATTGCTACTACTATTTTAATTGGATTTGTTTTATACTTACACAAAAAACAAAAACCATATAATCATGTACTATCTTCTTTTGTTTTTGCATCAGTTTTATTAACTATTACAGGTCACAATGGCGGATCTTTAACACATGGAAAAGATTATTTAAAACTACCAGATTTTGAAAAAGAAATTTCAATTGTAAGTTATGATAGTATTCATGTTTTTAATCAAGTCATCTCTCCAATTTTGGATTCGAAGTGTGTTAAATGCCATAACACTGGAAAAAGTAAGGGCAATTTAATGTTAAGCTCAATAGATAAAATTCTTATAGGGGGGGAAAAAGGACAAATAATTAAATCAAACTCGTCGGTTGACAGCAGATTGTACACATATTTAAATCTTCCAATTGATGATGAAATGCATATGCCACCTGATGGTAATAGTCAATTGAATGAAAATGAAAAAGAATTAATAAAGCTATGGATTGATGAAGGTGCAGATTTTTACAACTTTAGAAAAATGAATGATGATAATTTTTCTAAAGAAATTTTAAGTTTTTTACCAAAAGAAATTGCTTCAGTTGATCCACCCAATAGGAATGATTTAATTAAACTTATAGAAAATGAATTTAGAATTGAAAGGATAAGTACTGAAAATAATTTTATTGATATCAAATATCAGGGAAAATCCTTTAAACAAAGTTATTTAAGGTTGCTTTCAAAAGTCTCTGATAACATCAAAAGACTAGATTTGTCATTTATTGACTTAAGCTCTATAGATTTATCTAGATTAGATGATTTTGAAAATATGACTTATTTGAATCTAAACAATACAAAACTGACAACAAAAAAATTACAAAAATTAAATCTTGATATTCAAACCTTAATTCTTAGTAATAATAATTTTGATGTTAGTGTCTTTGATAAGTTTATCTTAAACCCAATTAACGAAAGGGTTTTTGCATATAACACAATTAGTGATCTTGATTTGACTAAAGAAATTTCAGCAAATTCAAATAATAAAATTTATTTTGGAGTTTCATTAGATGATTTTGCGTCTAATGTCCCTTTAAAAATTCCCATTATTACTCCGATTCAAACTTTATTTTCAAGTACAATTGATGTGGAAGTGGTTTCTGATATAACTAAGCCTGATTATCGATATACAATTGACGGAGAAGAGCCTGATAGCTTATCAAAATTATATGTTGGACCGATAAATATCGATAGAAGTTCAAACTTAAAATTTAAAGCTTTCAAGAAAGGCTCAAGACCGAGTCTAGTCAAAGAAGTTTTTTATAGAAAGATTGCTGCTCCAATTACTGATTTCGAATTATTAAGTACAACTGTAGAGCCATATGCTACAAAAAATATTTTATCAAACAATGAAGTAGGATCTGCTGACTTTAGGGATGGAACTTGGAATGGATTTATAAAATCTGATGCCAGATCAGGAGATATGATTGCTGAGTTCTCAGTGCCAGAAGGAGTCAATGAAATTGGTATTTCTTCACTTACAGATTATGGAGCATATATTTTGTTTCCTACCAAAATCGAACTTTATGACATAAGTATAGGTAATGATGAGTTAGTTTATTCAAAAAATATTTCAAGAAAATTTGATGAAGAAAACGCACCTCTACATACCTTTCGAATACCAATAAATAAAAACCTTAAAAAAGTAAGGCTAAAAGTTATTTCTAATAAAAAACTCCCTAAGGGACACCCTGCTGAGGGAGAACCAGCATGGTTATTTATTGACGAAATCATGCTATTATAGCTNNTTTTTACCATATAAGTCAATTATTATATTCGTAAATTTTANTTCTTTTTTCTATTGATTATCAAATTATTAGCANAAAAAATTGCCATTTTACCAAAAAAACCCTTCGATTATTACCTGATAATTAATTTTTATTTTATAAATTGCTTNGACAATAACTAAATTTTTTAATAACAATTAATTTAAATTAAACACTTATGAAAACAAAATTCACAAGGATTTGTACTAGTATTTTGTTGTTTTTTGCTCTGACTTTGTCAGCGTATGCTCAACAAGTTTCTGGTACTGTCTCAGACGAAAATGGTGTGCCTTTACCGGGTGCTACTGTTGTAGTCGAAGGGACTTCTACGGGAGTTTCAACGGATTTTGATGGTAATTATTCGATAAGTGCTTCACAGGGGGATACTCTTGTGTTTAGCTTTGTTGGATACGCATCACAATCTGTTGCTGTTGGCTCTTCAGCCACTATTAATGTTTCATTAGAACCTGACAATTCCCTTGAAGAGGTAGTTGTAACAGCTCTTGGTGTAAAAAGAAACACTAAGGCTTTAGGTTATTCTGTTACAGAAGTAGATGGTACTGAACTTAGTGCTAACCCATCAACCAATGCAATCAACGCATTACAAGGTAAAGTTGCCGGAGTTATGGTAACTGGTAGTGCGATGGGTGCTAAAGGATCAAGTAGAGTTGTTATCAGAGGAACGAGTTCCTTGACAGGTAATAACCAACCACTATATGTTGTGGATGGTATTACTATTAACAACAATAACCTTGGTGCTGCTGGTGTATGGGGTGGAACTGATTTTGGTGATGGTATTTCAAGTATCAACCCAGATGAAGTTCAATCGGTATCTGTTCTTAAAGGTGGTGCTGCGGCAGCACTTTATGGATCTAGAGCATCTAACGGTGTAATTATTATTACAACGAAAAATGGTCTTGGATCTGAAGGATTAGGTATTGAAATAAACAGTACAGCTCAGTTTGATATGTTAAATAACAGTCTATGGGATGCTCAAACAACCTATGGATCTGGTTTTAACGCTCTAGTTCCTTCATCTAAAGAGGATGCACTTAGTGAAGTATATAGTTCATGGGGACCAAAAATGGACGGACAATTAGTTCCACATTTTGATGGTATCTCTAGACCATATGTATACACTGGTGACAACCAAGAAAAATTTTATGAAACAGGTACAACATTTGTTAATACTATTTCTTTATCTACACAGGGTGAAAATGGAAACACTAGATTTTCATTTACAAACCTAGATAATGATGATATTTCACCAAACTCTACTCTTGATAGAAATTCAATTGGTTTAAATACTACTCAAAGATTTGGTGATGCAATCACATTAGACGTTAACATGAAGTACATACTTGAAGAGCAAGGCGGTAACCCAAGAATGTCCGATGCTCCAAGTAACTCTAACTATTCATTAAAGCTTTATGCTCCTTCAATTGATGTTGATACAATGAAAGGACCTAACGGTGATGGTAGTAATGAGGATGGTACTGAGTACAGAACAACAAACGGGATCTATTCTCAGAACCCATGGTTTGCTGCTTATAACTTTGTTAACGATTCTGAAAAAGAAAGATTTATTGGATCTGTTAACGCAAGATGGAATCTAACAGATTTCTTATACTTAAGAGGTCGAGTTGGTACTGATAGATATGATTATCATAGAACAGTTTCAACTCCTTTTGGTACTGCTTATCAACCATTAGGTTCTATTGGTGAATATAAATTATCGTTCAAGCAATTGGATGCCGATGCATTCTTAGGAACTGATAATCTTGCATTAACTAGCGATTTAAGTTTAACTGCATTTGTTGGTCTTGGATCTAACTACGTTGAGTCTGAATCAGTTTCAGCTAATGGTAGTCAATTCATCGTACCAGGTTTAGTTTCTTTTGGAAACACTAAAAACAAATCTGCAGGTTATGGTTACAGTGAGAAGAAGATCAACTCTGCTTATGGATCAGCTGAATTTGGATTCCAAGATTTTGCTTATCTAACTTTAACAGCTAGAAATGACTGGTTCTCTACTTTATCACTTGCTGGTAAAGATGCACCAAACAATGACTTATATACTTCTGCGAGTTTATCTATAGTTTTATCTGATGCTCTTGATTTAGGTCAAGATATTTCATTCTTAAAACTTAGAGGTGGTTATTCTCAGGTAGCTGGTGGTGCTGATAGCCCATATAGTTTGAATCTTACATACGGTATTGTTGGTCAAGGTCACTTAGGTGCTTCTCTTGGTCAAATCAACGGTGGAAGAATTCCTAACACTGAAATTACTCCATTCGAAAAGAATGAAACTGAATTTGGTGTTGACTTAAGAATGTTTGATAACAAATTAAGTTTAGATGCTACTTTCTATGAAAATGAAACTGTAGGTGATATCGTTGGTGTAAGTGCTTCTGCAACTTCTGGTTACGGTAGTGCACTTGCAAACCTTGGAGAAATTTCTAACTCAGGTATTGAGTTGCTTTTAAAAGTTAAGCCAGTTGTTACTGACGACTTTGCAATGGAGCTTTCATTAAACTATACGAATAATGATAGTGAAGTTGTTGCAACAAATGATACAGGTGGAAATATTTCACTTCAAGAGCCAAGATCAAGAAACCTAAGAGTTACTCACATTGTGGGTGAAAGATATGGTGCTTTATTTGGTACATCNTTTGTAAGAGATGGTAATGGTGCAATCGTTCACGAATTAGTTAACGGTTACCCAAGACCAAAAATTGACAATAGTAGAAAGATTTTAGGATTTGGTGTTGCTCCACAACAAATTGGTATTGGTGCTTCATTCAGATATAAAAGCTGGNATGCTAGTGTTNTANTNGAAGGNAAGTCAGGAGGTCAAATTTACTCAGGTACTAATGCTACTATGATTGGTACAGGTGCTCACAAAATGACAATTCCTTCGGGTGGTAGAGAAGCTGGATTCGTTCCAAGCGGTGTTATGGAAGATGGTTCTCCTGTAACAATTTCTATCCCTCATGGTGCACAATCTGCCTATTGGGGTAGATATAATGACGCTGCAGAGGCAGGTATTTATGACTCAGATTATATGAGATTAAGACAATTAAGAATTGGATATAATTTCCCATCAGATATGTTAGACGGTTCGTTTATTCAAGCGGCTAGTGTTTCATTGATTGGTAAGAACTTATTCTTCATTTCTAATAGTGTGGATAACATTGATCCAGAATCATCTTATCAAGCGGGTAACTCTGCTGGTTTAGAATGGTTCGGTCTGGCAGTTCCAAGAACTATTGGTCTTAATGTTAATCTTAAATTTTAATAAACTTAATTATACAAAATGAGAAATACATTAATTACATTTTTAGCTTTAGGTTTTATTTTCGCATCATGTGAATTCGATAAAGGATTCGAAGAAATGAACGTAAATCCTAACGCTGCTGCCCAAATCGGTGCAGGGAATAAGTTTGCAAAAACAATTCTTGACACTAGTGGCGGTAGATATGAAAACTGGAGAAATAGTTTTATTTATAACTCCACGTTGATCCAACATCATGCTACATTAGCTGGATATTGGTCAGGTGATAAGTATTACAGAGTAGATAGCTATGCTACATCTCTTTGGGACAGATATTATCCTTCAGCTGTTAAAGGTATCGAAGATATCATACAGCAGTTTAAAGATGAAGGAAATTCTGGATCTGAAATGGGAATGGCTAGAATTCTAAGAGTATTTATTTATCACAGAATTACTGATACTCACGGGGATATTCCTTACAGTGAGGCTGGTAAAGGATATATTGATGGTACATTAAAGCCTAAATATGACGCTCAGCAAGATATCTATATGGATATGTTGAAAGAGTTAGAAGAAGCTGTTGC